>CBIHPZ010000170.1:0-7203 GCA_966211865.1 uncultured Aquabacterium sp. | reverse complement strand
ATGGCGCGCATCGTCGGCGCGGGTGGTTTCACGGCGGCTTCCCGCCGGTGCGCGCTGCCGTTTCAATCGTTGCCGCACCCTCGGTTGGCGCGCTCGGCAAGAGGGCCGGCCCGGAGCCGCGCCCGCGGTGCGCTGCACTACCATGCGCGGCGCTTCGCCCGCCTGCATGAACCCCACCCGCTACGACCGCCTCGATGCCCTGCGTGGCGCCGCCATCGTCTGGATGGCCGCCTTCCACCTGCTCTTCGACCTCAACCACTTCAGGCTGCTGCAGCCGCCGCAGAACTTCTACAACGACCCGCTGTGGACCGTGCAGCGGGCCTGCATCGTCTCGCTCTTCCTCTTTTGCGCCGGCATGGGCCAGGCGGTGGCGCTGCACCACGCGCAGACCTGGCAGCGCTTCTGGCGCCGCTGGCTGCAGGTCTTCGATTGCGCGGTGCTGGTCTCGGTCGGCTCGGCCTTCATGTTCCCGCACAGCTGGATCAGCTTCGGCGTGCTGCACGGCATCGCGGTGATGCTGGTGCTGGTGCGCTGGATGGCGCCGCTGAAGCACGGCCTGTGGGTCGTCGGTGCCGTCGCCATCGCGCTGCCGCGCTTCGTCAGCCACCCGTTCTTCGACACCCGCTGGACCAACTGGACCGGCCTGGTGACCCACAAGCCGGTGACGGAAGACTTCGTGCCGGTGCTGCCCTGGCTGGGCGTGATGTGCTTCGGCCTGGCCGCCGGGCAGACGGTGCTGGCCCACGCGCCGATGCTGCTGAAGGGCCGCGTGCCGGCACTGCTGCGGCCGCTGGCGGGGCTGGGGCGCTGGTCGCTCAGCTTCTACATGCTGCACCAGCCGGTCTTCATCGGCGCCATCCTGCTGTACCTACACTTCCGCACCTGAGTGCCGCCCGGTGCTCCGCAAAGGCACCCATGAGTTCCAAGATCCTGTTCGGCTTCCACGCCGTCACCGTGCGGCTGAAGACCGCGCCCGAATCCATCGTCGAGATCCACGTCGACACCACCCGGCGCGACGCGCGCATGCGCCAGTTCGCCGAACGCGCCGAGGCCGCCGGCGCCAAGCTGGTGGACAGCGATGACGCGCGCCTCACGGGCCTCGCCGGCTCGCCGCGCCACCAGGGCGTGGTGGCGCGGGTGCAGCCGCTGAAGGGCCGGCATTCGCTGGACGAGGTGCTCGATGAAGTCGAAGGCCCGCCGCTGCTGCTGGTGCTGGATGGCGTGACCGACCCGCACAACCTGGGCGCCTGCCTGCGCGTGGCCGACGGTGCCGGCGCCCACGCGGTGGTGGCCCCCAAGGACCACGCGGTGGGCATCAATGCCACCGTGTCCAAGGTGGCCAGCGGCGCCGCCGAGACCGTGCCCTACCTGATGGTCACCAACCTGGCGCGCACGCTCAACGAGCTGAAGGAACGCGACATCCGCATCGTCGGCTTCAGCGACGACGCCGAGCGCACGCTCTACGACGTCGACTTCAGCGGCCCGGTGGCGCTGGTGCTGGGCGCCGAAGGGCCCGGCATGCGCCAGCTCACCCGCAAGACCTGCGACGAGCTGGTGCGCATCCCGATGGCCGGCGCGGTGGAGAGCCTGAACGTCTCGGTGGCCTCCGGCGTGTGCCTGTACGAAGCGCGGCGCCAACGTCTGAAGTGAGCGGCATGGCTGCAGCACGCCAGCGCATGGCCCCGGGCGACAAGTGCCTGCGGGGCTTCGGGGAGGCGGGCTGTCCACCCGGCGCCGCGTCGCGCCGCGCATTGGGAAGTGCTTGCCATGGATGACGCGCTGATCGACGCGCTGCGCCGCCGCGTGCAGGCGGCGCCATCGATCTGCGTGCTGACCGGCGCCGGCATGAGCGCCGAAAGCGGCATCCCCACCTTCCGCGATGCGCTGACCGGCCTCTGGGCCCGCTTCGATCCCATGCGGCTGGCCAGCGAGGAAGGCTTCCGCGCCGACCCCACGCTGGTGTGGAACTGGTACGCCGAACGCCGCGCCGGCGTGCGGGCCGCGCAGCCCCATGCCGGCCACCATGCGCTGGCCGCCTTCGCCCGGCGCCACCCCGGCCGGCTGACGCTGGTGACGCAGAACGTCGACGACCTGCACCAGCGCGCCGGCAACGCCGACACCATCCGCCTGCACGGCGACATCCTGCAGGACCGCTGGATCGACCCCTGTCCGCGCGGCCGCGGCTGCGCGCCGGCACAGGCGGCGCCCGGCACGCCGCCCACCTGCGCCGACTGCGGCAACCGCGTGCGCCCCGGCGTGGTGTGGTTCGGTGAAGCGCTGCCGCTGGGCGCGCTGCAGGCCGCGGAAGCGGCCGCCGAGCACTGCGCGCTGATGCTGGTGGTCGGCACCTCGGGCGCCGTCTGGCCGGCGGCCGGGCTGGCCGCGACCGCGCGGCGCGCCGGCGCCCACGTGGCCATCCTCAATCCGCATCCCAGCGAGATCGATGGGGACGCCCATGCCGTGCTGCGCGGCACCGCCGCACAGCTGCTGCCGCGCCTTTTGGGCGCTATCGATCCCGCCTGAGCCCGCGCGGCCGCCCACCGGGGCGGAGCGGCGAGGCGCCACCGGGCGGGCTGGCGTGGGCCGCGGCGCGCGGGCCTGGCCGCCTACACTGGCGGCTCCGCCGCCGCCGGCCCCTCGTTTCGAGCGCTTCCATGCCCGTCATCGCCGTCACCCACCCGCTGGTCCGCCACAAGATCGGCCTCCTGCGCGAGGCCAACATCTCCACCAAGAAGTTCCGCGAGCTGACGCACGAGGTGGCGCGCCTGCTGGCCTACGAGGCGACCGCCGACTTCCCGCTCGAGCGCACCACCATCGAATGCTGGAGCGGCCCGGTGGAGATCGACCAGATCGCCGGCCGCAAGGTCACCATCGTGCCCATCCTGCGCGCGGGTCTCGGGATGCTGGACGGCGTGCTGGACCTGGTGCCCAACGCCAAGATCAGCGTCGTCGGCCTGGCGCGCGACCATGAAACCCTGCAGCCGGTGCATTACTTCGAGAAGTTCGTCGGCCACCTGGAAGAGCGCACGGCCATCATCGTCGACCCCATGCTGGCCACCGCCGGCTCGATGATCGCGACGATCGACCTGCTGAAGAAGCGCGGCTGCCAGGACATCCGCGCCCTGGTGCTGGTGGCCGCGCCCGAAGGCATCAAGGCCATCGAGGACGCGCACCCGGACGTGCGCTGCTGGACGGCCGCGGTGGACAGCCACCTCAACGAGATCGGCTACATCATCCCTGGCCTGGGCGACGCCGGGGACAAGATCTTCGGCACCAAGGACGAAGACACGAAGTAGCCCGCACCAGCCGGCCGGGCCGCCCAGCGCGGCGGCGCGCCGGTTCAGAAGGGCCTTGCGCCCCCGCAAGGCCGGGTGCCCCAGTTAGCATCGCGCCCGTTTTCAATCTTCCCTTTCGGATTTGGAGTTCCCCACCATGGCCATGGATGTCGTCGACTACGAGATCAAGGGTTCGGAGATGCAGTTCGTCGAGGTCGAGCTCGACCCCGGCGAGGCCGCGGTCGGCGAGGCCGGCAGCATGTTCTTCATGGACGCCGGCATCGGCATGGACACGGTGTTCGGCGACGGCAGCAAGAGCGGTGGCGGCGGCTTCTTCGGCAAGCTGCTGGGTGCGGGCAAGCGCCTGATCACCGGCGAATCGCTGTTCACCACCGTCTACACCAACAACGCCAGCCAGAAGCAGCGCGTCGCCTTCGGTGCGCCGTACCCCGGCAAGATCCTGCCGATGGACCTGGCCAAGCTGGGCGGCATGCTGATCTGCCAGAAGGACGCCTTCCTGTGCGCCGCGCGCGGCGTGTCGCTGGGCATCGCCGTGCAGCAGAAGCTCTCGGTCGGCTTCTTCGGCGGCGAGGGCTTCATCATGCAGAAGCTCGAGGGTGACGGCCTGGCCTTCGTGCACGCGGGCGGCACCGTGGTCCGGCGCGAATTGCAGCCCGGCCAGACCCTGCTGGTGGACACCGGCTGCGTGGTGGCCTACACGCCCAACGTCAATTTCGAGATCCAGTACGTCGGCAAGATCAAGACCGCGCTGTTCGGCGGCGAGGGTCTCTTCTTCGCCAAGCTCACCGGGCCCGGCACCATCTGGCTGCAAAGCCTGCCGTTCTCGCGCCTGGCCAGCCGCGTGTTCGCGGCGGCACCGCAGACGGGCGGTGGCGGCCGGGAAGAAGGCTCCGTGCTGGGCGGCCTGGCCGGTGGCGGATTGCTGGGCGGAATTCTCGGCGGCGGCGACGACGATTGACCTGACGCAGCCCCCGGAACGAGGGGGCCGCCTACACTTGTGCAAGCGCGGGCCCGGTGCCCGCGCTTCTGCCTTGGCCGCCCCGCTGGCCACCTGCTTCGCCGCTCACTTCCCTGGTTTTTCTGGCTGGTTCCACGATGTCGTTCCCCCTCCTGCGGCGCCGCGCCGCCGTCCTGGCGCTGCTGTCCGCGCTGGTGCCCCTGGCGTCCCGGGCCGACGGCGTGCCGCGGCCGATCTTCGTGCTGAACTCGCTGGACGCCACCATCAGCGTCATCGAGCCCGGCAGCTTCGCCGAGCGCAAGCGCATCCCCACCGGCAAGGAACCGCACCACCTGTACCTGACGCCGGACGAGAAGAGCGTGATCGTCGCCAACGCGCTGGGCAACTCGCTGACCTTCATCGACCCCATCACGGCCGAGGTGCAGCGAACCCTCACCGGCATCGACGACCCCTACCACCTGCGCTTTTCGCCGGACATGAAGTGGTTCGTCACCGCCGCCAACCGGCTCGACCACGTCGACCTCTACCGCTGGCAGCCGCAGGACGCGGCGCAGCCGGTGAAGCTGGTGAAGCGCGTGCCGGCGCCCAAGACGCCCAGCCACCTGTCCATCGACTCGAAGAGCACCGTCGTCTACGTCTCGCTGCAGGACAGCGACGAGCTGATGGCGATCGACCTTGCCACGGGCACGCCGCGCTGGAAGATCCCGGTCGGCAAGATGCCGGCCGACGTCTACCTCTCGCCCGACGACAAGCGCCTCTTCGTCGGCCTCACCGGCGACCGCTTCGTCGAGGCCTACGACGTCTCCGGCCCGAGCCCGAAGCTGCTGCAGCGCATCGGCACCGGCGACGGCGCCCATGCCTTCCGCGGCCGCGGCGACGGCAGGCACCTCTTCGTCAGCAACCGCGTCGCCAACACCATCAGCATGATCGACATGCAGGCCATGACCGTGGCCGCGCAGTTCAACGCCCCCGGTGGCCCGGACTGCATGGAGCTGCTGGCTGACGGCAAGACGCTGATGTTCAGCTCGCGCTGGGCGCGCAAGCTCAGCTTCGTCGACA
Organism: uncultured Aquabacterium sp.; assembly: GCA_966211865.1. Lineage (GTDB taxonomy): Bacteria > Pseudomonadota > Gammaproteobacteria > Burkholderiales > Burkholderiaceae_C > Pseudaquabacterium. The sequence continues at coordinate 1,890 of CBIHPZ010000170.1, read as the reverse complement.
TCGACAGCCGCAAGCTGGTGCGGCAGGTCCCGGTGGGCCGCTCGCCGCACGGCGTGTGGACGCTGGACCATGCGCCCCGCTGACCGCTTCTCCGCCATCGCCTGCCGCGTCGCCGGCCTGGTGCTGGCACTGGGCAGTGCGGCCTTCGGTGCAGCCGCGGCGACCTGCGACAAGCCGGTCTACCTCAGCTTCGACACCGGCCACATGGGCGTCGCGCCGCTGGTGGCGGAGGTGCTGAAGAAGCACGGCGTGAAGGTCACCTTCTTCCTGGCCGACGAGCGCACGCAGGACGGCGGCAGCAGCCTGGACGATCACTGGGCGCCCTGGTGGCGCGAACGCGTGGCCGAGGGCCACGCCTTCGGCTCGCACACCATGACCCACCTGCGCTGGCTGGCCGATCGGCCGGACGGCGGCTTCGACGTGCGCTCGGACTTCGGCCCCCAGGCCAACCAACGCCGCGCCATCGACGCCGCGGGTTATTGCGCCGAACTGGCCGCACCGGCCGCGCGATTCAAGGCCATCACCGGGCAGCCCATGCAGGCCTGGTTCCGGGCGCCGGGCGGCAAGACCTCGCCCGCGCTGCTGAAGGCGGCCCAGGCCTGCGGCTGGTCGCACGTCGGCTGGTCGGATGCCGGCTTCCTCGGCGACGAACTGCCCAGCGACCGCCACCCCAACGCGCAGCTGCTGAAGCGCGCGCTGGAACGCATCCGCCCCGGGGACGTGCTGCTGGCGCACCTGGGCATCTGGTCGCGCCAGGACCCCTGGGCGCCGGCGGTGCTGGAGCCGCTGGTCACCGGCCTGCAGGCCAAGGGCTTCTGCTTCGCCACCCTGCGCGAGCACCCGCTGCTCGGCAAGGTCCAGGCGGTGAAGTGAGCGGCACGGCCAGGACGCCATGAGCTGGAACCCCATCGACTGGTTCGGCGCCGCGCAGCAGGCGCTGTTCGAAGGCGTGGTGCAGCCGCTGATGTTCAGCGCCGGGCTGGGCAACCTGCTGGAAGACGGCTTCGAGGCCACCGGCTGGCTGCTGGTGGGCGTGCTGCAGATCGGCGTGATGCTGGTCTTCCTGCGCGCGCTGGAACGCTGGCGCCCGGTGGAGCCGGTGACCGACCGCGCCGCGGTGCGTACGGACATCGTCTACACGCTCATCCACCGCCTGGGCCTCTTCCGCGTGCTGATGTTCTTCACGCTCGACCCGCTGTGGTCCGCCGTGGCCGGCGAGGCGCGCCTGCTGGGCCTGCGCGGCCTGCAGCTGGACCAGCTGTGGCCGGGCGTCACCGACGTCGCCCTCGTCAGCTTCCTCATCTATCTCGTCGTCTTCGACTTCGCGGACTACTGGCTGCACCGCGCCCAGCACCGCTTCCACTGGTGGTGGCAGCTGCACGCGCTGCACCACAGCCAGCGCCAGATGACGATGTGGAGCGACAACCGCAACCACCTGCTGGACGACCTGCTGCGCGACAGCCTCTTCGTGCTGCTGGCCATGGTCATCGGCGTGCCGCCGGGCCAGTTCGTCGCCTTGGTCGCAGTGACGCAGCTGGTGGAAAGCCTCTCGCACGCCAACGTGCGCATGGACTTCGGCCGGCTTGGCAGCCGGCTGCTCGTCGGCCCGCGCTTCCACCGCCTGCACCACGCCATCGGCCTGGGCCATGAAGGCGACGCGCCCGGCACGCTGGGCGGCCACAACTTTGCCGTGCTGTTCCCGATCTGGGACCTGCTGTTCGGCACCGCGCGCTACGACGGCCAGGACCACGCCACCGGCATCCGCGACCAGCTGCCCGACGCCGGCGGGCGCGACTACGGCCGCGGCTTCTGGTCGCAGCAGTGGCTGGGCTTGAAGCGGCTGGCCGGCCGGGCTTGAGCGGCCCGCGGCAATTTCCGCGCTGATTCCGC
>CBIHPZ010000169.1:0-7245 GCA_966211865.1 uncultured Aquabacterium sp. | reverse complement strand
CCCGCATCCATCAAACGCACACAAACGCTCGACTGCCGCGCAACGAAGGGCCGCAACACTGCCCGCGCTGCCCGGGAGACGGGTTGTCCGTCCGGCAGCCCAGGAGCTGCCCCTTGATGGATTGCGAACAACTGCTGGCCGACGAGGCCCGCTACTGCTCCTTCGGCGACACGGTGCACTACGTGAACCCGCCGAAGATCTTTGCCGGCTGCGAAGGCAGCTACATGTTCGACGAGGCCGGCACGCCGTACCTGGACCTCCAGATGTGGTACTCGGCGGTCAACTTCGGCTACAAGAACAAGCGGCTCGAAGAGGTGATGATCCGCCAGCTGCGCGAGCTGCCGCAGATCGCCAGCCAGTACCTGCACCCCACCAAGATCGAGCTGGCGCGCTGGATCGCGCAGGACGCGAAGCGCAAATGGGGCCTGGACGGGCGCTGCCATTTCAACGTGGGCGGCGCGCAGGCCATCGAGGATTCGCTGAAGGTCGTGCGCAATGCCAGCAACGGCAAGAGCCTGATGTTCGCGTTCGAGGGCGGCTACCACGGCCGCACGCTGGGCGCTTCCAGCATCACCTCCAGCTACCGCTACCGCCGCCGCTTCGGTCATTTCGGCGAGCGGGCGCAGTTCATTCCCTTCCCCTACCCGTTCCGCCGGCCCAAGGGCATGACGGCGGAGGAGTACGCCGACAGCATCGTCAGCGAATTCCGCCGCAAGTTCGAGAACGAGTACCACGCCATCTGGGACCCCAAGACCCGCCAGTGCGAATACGCGGCTTTCTATGTCGAGCCCATCCAGGGCACCGGCGGCTACGTCGTGCCCCCGCCGAATTTCTTCAAGGGCTTGAAGAAGGTGCTGGACGACCACGGCCTGCTGCTGGTGGTCGACGAGATCCAGATGGGCTTCTGGCGCACCGGCACGCTGTGGTCGGTGGAGAACTTCGGCGTCACGCCCGACGTGCTGGTGTTTGCCAAGGCGCTGACCAACGGCCTGAATGCGCTGTCGGGCCTGTGGGCGCGTGAAGAACTGATCAACCCGCAGGTGTTCCCGCCCGGCTCCACCCATTCCACCTTCGCGTCCAACCCGCTGGGCACGGCGCTGGGGCTGGAGGTGCTGAAGATGACGGCCGAGGTGGACTACGGCGCGCAGGTGCGTGCGTCGGGCGCCTACTTCCTGGACGGGCTCAAGGACCTGCAGAAGCGCCACCCGGAAATCGGCGACGTCGATGGCCTGGGCCTGGCCCTGCGCGCCGAGATCTGCACGGCCGATGGCTTCACGCCCAACCGCGAGCTGCTGGACAAGATGGTGGACATCGGCCTGTCCGGCACGCTGGAGTACAAGGGCCAGCCGCGCGGCCTGGTGCTGGACGTGGGCGGCTACTACAAGAACGTCATCACCTTCGCGCCTTCGCTGGAGATCACCCGCGCCGAGATCGACGAGGCGATGGTGCTGCTGGACCAGCTGCTGCGCCGGGCGAAGCAGGCCTGAAGGCGCGGGCCACGCACGTGCCGCGCGACCTGCCCTGCCAGCTGCCCTGCCAGCTGCCCGGCCACCTGATCGGCCACACGATCTGGATTACCCCGAGGTGACCCGGCTCAACCAGCTCGAGCCCGAGGCGTTGGTCGGCTGGTTCGCACGCCAGCCGCCGCAGGACTTCGCGCTGCTGCAGGCCGAGCCGCCGGTCTTCCAGGCCGACTTCGACCTGCTGACCACCGCCGACGACGCGCTGCGGCACGCCGTCGCCCGCCTGCCGGGGTACCGCCGGTGGTCGTGCCTGCTGCGCATCCGCACCGCCTTCGTCGGCACCACGGTCAGCGAATACGCGCTGCTGCCGCGCGACGGCGACCCCGCGGCGGCGGTGCAGGAATTGCTAACACAATTCCGGCGCGGCCACCGGCTGCTGATCGTCAAGGACCTGCCACAGGAATCGCCGCTGCTGGCCGAGGCCGACAACCGCGCGTCCGCGGCCTTCATGCAGGCCTGCGTGGCCGCCGGTTTCGTGCCGGTGGAAGGCCAGGCGCTGGCCTACGTGCCGATCGACTTCCCCGACCTCGACGGCTACCTCGGCCGCCTGTCGAAATCGCGCCGGCAGGACCTGCGGCGCAAGCTGCGCAGCCGCGCGCTGCTGCAGGTGGCACGCATTCCCACCGGCCCGGCCTTCGCCGACGAGGCCATCGTCAATGAACGTTATGCGCTGTACGAGGCGGTGCATGCGCAGAGCGAGATCCATTTCGACAAGCTCACCCGCGCCTTCTTCGCCGGCCTGCTGCGCGACGAGAGCGCCGGCGGCGTGATGCTCGAATACCGGCGCGCGGCCGATGGCGAGCTGATCGGCTGGAACCTGTGCTTCGAGCACGGCGGCAAGCTGGTGGACAAGTACATCGGCCTGCGCTACCCCGCGGCGCGCGAGCACAACCTGTACTTCGTCAGCTGGATGGAGAACCTGGCCTACGCGCTGGAACGCGGCCTCACGCACTACGTGGCGGGCTGGACCGACCCCGAGGTCAAGAAGCAGCTGGGCGCGCGCTTCACCTTCACCCGCCATGCGGTGTTCATCCGCAACCCGCTGCTGCGGGCGCTGGGGCGGCGCTTTGCCGGGCATTTCGAAAGCGACCGGGCGTGGGCGGAGGCGGCGGCGTGAGTGTTCCGGTCAGCCCCGTGGCCCGATCGTTGCGGCGGTCCTGATGGCTCCGACGGATCCCGTGGTGCTGGACCTCGACGCCTCGGTCGGTGCGCTGCCCGGCGAGCACCGGCTGCCGCTGGCCGACTGGCAGGAGGCCGTCCGCTTCGGTTGCACCTTATCCACGTTGCGGCGCTTCACCGCGGCCGTCGACCCGCGCTTGCCCGCGCGGCATGGCACCGTGCTGCTGGGCAGCGGGGATTTCCACCACCTCAGCTGGCCGCTCATCGAACGCTGTGCCGCAGGCCGCGCGCCGCGCAGCCTGCGGGTGGTGGTGCTGGACAACCACCCGGACAACATGCGCTTCCCCTTCGGCGTGCACTGCGGCTCGTGGGTGCGGCGCGTGGCGCGGCTGCCGGCGGTGGCGCAGGTGCACGTGCTGGGCATCACCTCGGGCGACATCGGCTGGCGCCATGCCTGGGAAAACCACTGGGCGCCGCTGCGCGCGGGGCGGCTGGTGTACTGGTCCACCGGCGTGGACGTGGGCTGGGCGCGGCGCCTGGGCCTGGGGCAGGCCTTCCGCAGCTTCGACAGCGTGGACGCGCTGGTCGACGCCGCCGGCCAGGTGTTGCAGGCGGCCGCGCAGCCCACCTACCTGTCGATCGACAAGGACGTGTTCGCGCCGGACGTGGTGCACACCAACTGGGACCAGGGCCGCTTCGGCCGTGCGCACGTGCAGCAGCTGCTGCGCGCACTGCGTGGGCAGGTGGTGGCCAGCGACATCACCGGCGAGGTCTCCACCTGGCGCTACCGCACGGCCTGGAAGCGCTGGCTCAGTGCCCACGACGGGCAGGACACCGGCGCCGCGCTTGCAGATTTGCCGCAATGGCAGCAGCGGCAGCATGACTTCAACCTCGAACTGCTGGCGGGCATCGCCGCGGCGACGGTCTAGGATGAAGAACCGCACACGCTCATTTCGGTCGCTATGGGCGATCGCCGCCGCCGAATCCGCAGTGGCCGCGCCGCACGGGATGGCATCCCCCCACTCACATCGTCCGCTGCTGCCCGCCGGCCGCAGGCTGGCCGCCTCGCCAGGCGGAAGACCGTCCGCACGGAAGGTTCTTCATCCGGTCGGACGCGGAAGGCCGGCGGCTTCCAGAACGGCCGAGCGGCATCGACATGATTGACACCACCCTCTCCAGCCTCCTGCGCCGTGCCCTCGGCCCCCTGGTGCAGCGCGGCCACCTGGCCGTGGCTCTGCCCGGCGGCGCCACCGAGGTCTTCGGCAACGGCGGCACCCCGCGGGCGCGCATCCGCTTTGCCGACCGCGGCGCCGTGTTCGCGCTGCTGCGCGACCCCGACCTGAAGTTCGGCGAGCTGTTCATGGACCAGCGCCTCCTGGTGGAGGAAGGCTGCATCTACGACGTGCTGGAACTGCTGCTGCGCGACGACCGCGACGTGCCGCCCAACGCCTTCGTGCGCCTGCTGGACAGCTGGCGCATGCGGCTGCGCCCGCTGCTGCAGCGCAACCTGCCCCTGCGCGCGCGGTCCAACGTGGCCCACCACTACGACCTGGACGACCGGCTCTACGAGCTGTTCCTGGACGCCGACCGGCAGTATTCCTGCGCCTACTTCGAACGTGGCGACGAGGACCTGGCCACCGCCCAGCGCGCCAAGCAGCGCCACATCGCCGCCAAGCTGCTGGTGGAGCCGCAGCACCGCGTGCTGGACATCGGTTGCGGCTGGGGCGGGCTGTCGCGCTACCTGGCGGAGGTGGCGGGCGCGGCGCAGGTCACCGGCATCACGCTGTCGAAGGAGCAACTGGCGCATGCGCAGGCGCATCCGCGCGCCCAGGCGTTGGCCGGCCGCCTGGCCTACCGGCTGGAGGACTACCGCCACACCACCGGGCCCTTCGAGCGCATCGTCTCGGTGGGCATGTTCGAGCACGTGGGCCTGCCCTTCTACGACGCCTTCTTCCGCCAGTGCCGGCGCCTGCTGAGCGACGACGGCGTGATGCTGCTGCACTTCATCGGCAACAGCGACGTGCCCGACTTCAACCACCCGTGGATCGAGAAGTACATCTTTCCCGGCGGCCATTTGGCCTCGCTGTCGGAATGCACGCCGGCCATCGAGCGCGCCGGCCTGGTGGTGACCGACATCGAGGTGCTGCGCCTGCACTACGCGCAGACCCTGAGGCTGTGGCGCGAACGCTTCATGGCCCGCCGCGCCGAGGCCGCGGCGCTCTACGACGAGCGCTTCTGCCGCATGTGGGAGTTCTACCTGTCGATGTCCGAAGCCGCCTTCCGCTGGCAGGAGATCGCCATCTTCCAGATCCAGCTGGCAGTGCGGCAGGAGAACGTGCCGCTGACGCGCGACTACGTCAGCCAGCGCGAAGCGGCGCTGCGCGAGCGCGAGCGAAGCCTGCAGCGGTGAGCGGCCCGGCGGGTGCCTTCAGGGGCATCGCCAGCGAGGGGTGAACCCACCAGCCCCAACCCGTCTCGGCGCAGGGTTGCGTGTTGCAAATGAACGGTCATTGTGATGCAATTGCGGCACCCTCCGGAGCTCACATGTCTGCAACCGCCCGCGCTGAAGCGCTCGACGCCATCTGGAAGATGCTGGGCGTTCCTCGCAGCAAGGAGGCCTCGTCTTCGAAGGGCACGCGCCAGCAGGGAGAGAGGTCGGCCACGAAGGGCGGGTCTCGAGCAAGTCCGGCGCAGGGCGCACCGGTGCCGATGTCCGCCGGCATGGCCTACCAGATCGTGCGGCGCGGCGTGCCCAGCCGTTCGTTGGAGCCGCTGGGTGAGTATCTCGGCCTGGGCAAGGGTGCCGTGGCCGCGTACCTCGACCTGGACCGGGCCACGGTCCTGCGCAAGGTGGCCAATGACGAACCGCTGCCCACCCATGCTGCCGAAAGCATGCTGCGCCTGATCGAACTGAATCGCCTGGCCGAGGAAACGCTGGCCTCGCCGGAAGAGGCGGCCGCCTGGCTTCGGCGCGCGCATCCCATGCTGGACGGCGAGACGCCGCTGGAATGCGCGAAGTCGGCGTTCGGCGCCCAGCGCGTGAAGGACATCCTGGTCGCCCTGAAGTACGGCGGCGTGGTTTGACGATCGTCGTCTACCGCATCGGCTATTGCCCCACGCCCGTGCCGCCGATGCCGGCGCTGCTGGCGTCGTTGGGCTATGGCTCGACGCTCGGCAACGGACGCTGGCACACGCAGGGCCTGGCACAGGTGGTCTATTGCGGCTCCAGCCGGGCCTTGTGCCAACTGGAAAAGCGCGTCCATGCGAACGGCGCCCAGCTGAAGGACCAGGCGCTGATGCAGCTGGCCCTGCCCGACGGCGCGCCGCTGGACGACGTGCGCACCCTCGGGCTGCCGGCTGATTGGCGGGCCAACGACGCCGTCACGCAGCAGATGGGCAACGCCTGGATCGCGTCGGCGGCATCGCTCGGGCTGTGGGTGCCGTCGTATGTCGAGCCTGGCGAGGACAACCTGCTCCTGAACCCCGCCCATCCGTCCTACCCGGCCATCGCGCTCACGATCGAGCGTCACCCGTTCGTGTTCGATCCACGGATGTTCTGACCGGGGCCGTTGCACGGTGCGGAGGCGGCGCTGGCAGCCCCGAAAGCTTCTCAGGCTCTGACGGCGCCGCCCGCGCGTTCCCTGAGCACGGCGGCCATCGCCTCGAAGGCCGCATCGTCCAGCCAGGCGCTGTTGGTGATGGCCAGCAGCCGGCCGGCCAGGTCGCGGGCGTGCGGCAGTTCACCGGCGGCGGCGCGTGGCAGCACGTCGGCATAACTTGCATGGTGAGCGTAATCAGCCAGCGTCGTGGCGAAGGGAATGCCCACGCCCAGGCCCGCGCCCCACAGCCGCTGCAGCAGGGCTTCCCGCACGGCGGCATCCGGCAGCGCCAGCAGCAGCAGCGGCCGCACGCCCTGCGCTGCCGGCACGGCCGGGCTGTCGCCCAGCACCTGCACGCCGGGGATGTCTGCCAGCACGGCGCGGCGGCGTGCCCAGCGTTCGCGCCCTTCTTCCAGGTGCAGGGTGAGGCGCGGCAGCGCGCGCACGCCCACGCGCTGCCGCCAGCGTCCGACCGTGTGCAGCGGGATGGTGCTGTCGAAGTCGTCACCGGCGGCGGCCACGCGGTCGCCGCGCGCCAGGGCGCGGCGCAGCGGCTGGCCGTAGACCCAGCGCAGCGCGCGGGGGCGGTAGAAAGCGGCGTAGGCCAGCAGTTCCAGGCTGCGGCGCAGTTCCCAGCGCAGGCTGCGGCCAATCACGGGTACGGCACTTCGGCGCAGGGCTTCGCGCAGCGGCTCGTCGCGGGCCACCAGCACCCCGCCTTCGTACAGCGTCAGGCCCTTGCCGGCGGCCAGGCTGTAGAAGCCGACGTCGCCCTGCAGTCCCACCGGCTGGCCGCTCACTTTGGCGCCCAGGGCCTGCGCCGCGTCCTCGATCACCCAGGCGCCCGCCGTGCGCGCCACGGCGGCCGGGCCGGCCACGTCCGCCACCAGGCCGCACAGGTGCGTCGGCAGCACGGCCAGCGTGCGCGGGCCGCACAGGGTGCGCAGGTGATGCAGGTCCAGGTCGAGTGAATCGGGCGCCAGGTCGCACAGGCGCAGCCGCAG
>CBIHPZ010000168.1:0-7261 GCA_966211865.1 uncultured Aquabacterium sp. | reverse complement strand
GGCACCGCCCCCCGCTGTCCGCGCGCCGGCGCCTTCTCCGTCGCCTTCCGCGCGGCCGACGCCAGAGCCGGCGGCCCGTGCTGCACCACAGCGCCGCGCCCGCAGCTGGGACGACTACCGCCTGATGGCCGCGCAGCGCATCGTCGCGGCCACGCCCACCGGCACGCACACCGGCGAGGTCATTGAGCCGCTGTTGGCCATCCCCGTGCTCGAGATCGAGCTCAACGGCGACGGCAGCATCCGCCGCATCAACGTGACGCGGCCACCACGCCAGGCCCAGGACACGGTACAGCTGGCGATCGACGCGGTGCGCCGCGCCGCGCCCTTCGGCGACGTGACGCACCTGCCGCGTCCCTGGAAGTTCACCGAGGTGTTCCTCTTCAATGACGACCGGCGCTTCAAGCCGCGCAGCCTCGATGACTGAGCATTCCCGGTCGAACGATGGCCCGCGGCTGGCCGCCGCGGCCAAGGCCGTCCGGCACAATGCCGCCATGTTCCTCACGCTGCCGACCTTGCTCACGTGGACGCGCATCGTCGCGATCCCCTTGATCGTCGGGGTCTACTACCTGCCCGGTGTGTCGGTGGAAGCAAAGAACCTCAGCGCGACGGTGATGTTCATCGTCTTCGCCCTGACCGACTGGGCGGATGGGTGGCTGGCGCGGCGGCTGAACCAGACCTCCGCCTTCGGCGCCTTCCTCGATCCGGTGGCGGACAAGTTCCTGGTCTGCGCGGCCTTGCTCATCCTGGTCCAGCTCGGTCGGGTGCATGCATTGGTGGCGCTGGTGATCATCGGGCGCGAAATCGCCATCTCGGCCCTGCGTGAATGGATGGCGCAGATCGGCGCATCGCGCAGCGTGGCCGTGCACATGCTGGGCAAGCTGAAGACGTCCACGCAGATGGTCGCGATCCCGTTCCTCCTGTTCGATGGCCACCTGTTCAAGTTCATCGACACCCGCACCTGGGGCACCGTGCTGATCCTCGTCGCGACGGTGCTCACCATCTGGTCGATGGTGTACTACCTGCAGAAGGCGCTGCCTGAGATCCGCGCTCGCGCGCGTTGATGAGGCGCAACCGCGTGTGAATGGCGCGTGCGCCGGTAGCCGGCGCATGGGCACGCGAGTCGCGGTCCAAGGCCCTTGCCACGCAGGTACCGGCACCTCGCGGGAGAGGGCTGATCCTGCGCATAGAATCCCGCCTCCCGTGCTTGACACTGCCTGAGGCCACCGCTGTAATCAATGAGACGCGCCCCACGCGCGCAGACCCCAGACCGACGCGGCGCACTGTCCCCAGACAACGGCCCCGAGCGGCCGAACACCAAATCCGACGAGACACCTTTGAGAGGGGGTACCTTCGTGAACAAGTCCGAGTTGATCGAGCACATCGCCAACCAGGCGGACATTTCCAAGGCCGCTGCCACGCGGGCCCTGGAAGCGCTGATCGGCGGCGTGAAGACCACGCTGAAGAAGAACGGCAGTGTCTCGATCGTCGGCTTCGGAACCTTCGCCGTCAGCAAGCGCGCCGCACGCAGCGGCCGCAATCCACGCACCGGCGCGGCCATCAAGATCAAGGCCGCCAAAGTCCCGAAGTTCCGCGCCGGCAAGGCGCTGAAAGACGCCGTCAACTGACGCGCACAATCGATTCGAAGTCGTGGGTGCTTAGCTCAGCTGGTAGAGCGGCGCCCTTACAAGGCGTAGGTCGGCGGTTCGAACCCGTCAGCACCCACCACCGCTAGAATCCCCCACCTTGCCCGCGTACCTCGTGGGCTCCAGAAGAAAGGCGAACCGCGGTTCGCCTTTTTCGCGTCCGGCGCACTGTTGCCACGCGATGTGTCCGTTGTCGAGGCTGCCATGTTCGATTTCGTCCGTACGCACACCAAGCTGCTGCAACTGCTGCTGCTGATCCTGATCCTGCCGTCCTTCATCGTCTTCGGCATCCAGGGCTATTCACGCTTCAACGAAGGCCGCGCGCAGGTGGTGGCCAAGGTCGATGGCCAGGACATCGGCCAGGCGGAATGGGACAACGCACACCGCCAGCAGGTGGAGCGGCTGCGCCAGCAGATGCCCAACATCGACGCCAAGCTGCTCGACTCCGAAGCCGCCCGCGCCGGCACGCTGGAGAACCTGGTGCGCGAGCGCGTGATGATGGCCGAGGCGGAGCGCGCTCACATCGACGTGCCCGGCGATCGCGTCGTTCGCGAGATCCAGAACCTGCCCGAACTGGCGCGCCTGAAGCGGCCCGATGGCAGCTTCGACGTGGCGACCTACAAGGCGATGCTCGAAGCCCAGGGCATGACGCCCGCCATGTTCGAACAGCGCCTGCGCCAGGAACTGCGCAGCCAGCAGGTGCTGCGTGGCATCACCGGCAGCGCGCTGGCCACGCCGGCCGTGGTGGGCAGCGCACTGGATGCCTTGCTGCAGCGGCGCGACATCCGCTATGCGCGTTTCGACGTCAAGGACTACCTTGCGAAGGTGTCGCCGACGGACGCCGACATCGAGGCTTACTACAAGGCGCATGAAGCGGAGTTCAAGGCACCGGAGGAAGCGACCATCGAGTACCTGGTGCTGAGCCTGGACGCGTTGAAGAAAGCCGTGGCCGCCCCGGAGGATGAACTGCGCGAGTACTACAAGCAGAACATCGCCCGCTACACCAGCGCCGAAGAGCGCCGCGCCCGCCACATCCTGGTGAAAGCGGACAAGGACGCCGCCGCCGATGTAAAGCAAAAGGCCAAGGCCCGCGCTGAAGCCTTGTTGGCTGAGGTGCGCAAGAACCCCGGTTCGTTCGCCGACGTCGCGCGCAAGAACTCCGACGACACCGGCTCCGCCCAACAGGGGGGAGACCTGGACTTCTTCGGCCGCGGCATGATGACCAAGCCTTTTGAAGACGCCGCCTTTGCAATGAAGCCGGGCGAGATCAGCAACGTGATCGAGACCGACTTCGGCTTCCACATCATCAAGTTGGAAGCCACCCGCGGCGGCGAGAAGAAGCCATTCGAAGAGGTGCGCGCGTCGATCGAAGACGAGTTGCGCAAGCAGGCGGCGCAGAAGCGCTGGGCCGAGATGGCGCAGCAGTTCACCGATACCGTCTACGAACAATCCGACAGCCTGCAGCCGGCGATCGACAAGTTCAAGCTGGAGAAGCAGGTGGCCATCGTGGCGCGCACGCCCGCGCCCGGTGCCAGCGGCCCGCTGGCTTCGCCGAAGCTGCTCGAAGCCGTGTTTGCGGCCGACTCGCTGCGCAACAAGCGCAACACCAACGCCATCGAGGTGGGGACGAATCAGCTGGCCTCGGCCCGCGTGACCGAGTACCGGCCGGCGCACACGCGCCCCCTGGCCGAGGTGAAGGACCTGGTGCGGCAGCGCGTGCAGGCCGAGCAGGCGATGGCCCTGGCGCGCAAGGAAGGACAGGCCCTGGTCGCCAAGCTGAAGGAACAGTCCGACACCACGCTGCCTCAGGCGGCGGTCGTGTCCCGCCAGAAGCCCGAAGGCCTGCCGCGCAGCGCGCTGGATGCGGTGCTGCGCGCGCCGGCCAGCAAGCTGCCGGCGACGGTGGAAGCGGAAGTGCCGGGCGAGGCGTTCATCGTTGCGCGCATCGACAAGGTGCTGCCGCGCGACACGCCTGCGGAGGAAGCGGCGGCGCTGCAGAACCAGTACGCGCAGGTCTGGACGCAGGCCGAGGCGCAGGCGTACTACAGCGCGCTGAAGAGCCGCTTCAAGGTCGAAGTGAAGGGCGCCAGCGCCGGTCCGGCCAAGGCGGGCGCTTCGGCGGCCAGCCAGTAAAACCGGCCGCGGCTGCGTTCGCGGCGCGAAATCAGGCACGGAGCCGCGCTATACTGCGCGGCTTGCGACGGTGGCTGTAGCTCAGTTGGTAGAGTCCCAGATTGTGATTCTGGTCGTCGTGGGTTCGAGTCCCATCAGCCACCCCAAAGATTGAACGCAACGGCCCTTCGGGGCCGTTGTCGTTTGTGGCGACTTCGCGGCGAACTTGTGGCGGACGGCGGCGCTCAGGCCGCCAGCCACGCCAGCGCCAGCGTGTGGCCTTGAACGGGCAAGAGCAGACCGCGAATGGCCAGGGCATGCCCAGTGATGCGGGCCGTGAACCTGTCGTTGTCCACGCCGCCGCCATCGATGACGATGTCTTGCAACTCCATGAACTGCCCGACAGAAGCGGACGCCGCTTTGACGACGGCTTCCTTGGCGCAGAACAGGCGCTGAAGGTGATGTGCCGTTGACGGCGCACGGGCCAGGGCGCTGCGTTCGACGGAGGCGATGATGTGCTCGGCCAGTTCGGGGAAGGAGGCCCGGCGCCCGTCGTCGCACCAATCGATGCCGATGCCGTCGATACCCATGGCCGGGCCGGCAACAGCCACGCAATACCCCGCATCGTGCGTGATCGATCCCAGCGCGCCTGCGGGCCAGCAAGGTGCCCCCAGCGGCCCGATGGGGAGACTGGCCGCTGGCAGGGACGCGGCGAGCAGCGCCTGGTGCGCGCACCAGCGGCCGGCGATGAATTCCGCGCGGCGCTGTGGCACCGCCCGATCGACCAGCGCGCGGTCGGCGGCAGGTACGGCAAGGCCCTCGTCAGCAAGGGCGCCGACGGCATGGAAGCCGGTTGGGAGATGGCTGCGCAAGGAGCTAACGGCCAAATGCAGCGTCTCCCGGGCATCGGGCTGGTTCATGGCAAGCATCCTGCGGTGCTTTTTGGTTGACACCTTCAGCGGTACACGTCGCACTTCTCTATCAACGAAGAGACGCGTCCGCCTCCTGTCGATGCGGAGACGTCACCGCGGCACTCAAGTGCGCGACCCCAGCAGCGGCACGCGCACCTCGCACACGATGCCGCGGCTGGCGCCCTCGCGCCAGCGCACCTCGCCGCCCAGCAGCTTCACGCGCTTGCGCACGCCGCCCAGGCCCAGTCCATGTGACCAGGCCTCGGGCTGGCGGCCGATGCCGTCGTCGGTGACCGTCAACACGAGGCGGCCGCGGTCGTAGACGCCGGCGATTTCCACTCTCGTGGCCTGGGCGTGCGCAATGATGTTGTTGACCAGTTCCCGCAGCACGCGTGTCAGCCCGGACCATTGCACGACGGTGAGGGGGATGTCGCGGTCGGCGGTGAAGGACCACACCAGGTCGCAGTGCGTGAGGCTCAGGCGCTGCGTGATGTCCGCCTTCCACTCCGCCGCCGCGTGCGACAGCTTGTGGTTCGCCGCCGCCAGGCCGCGCGTCAGCGTCTTCAGGTCCTGCAGCGTGTGGCGGATGTACTCCTCGATCTCAGCGTTCGGCGCCTTGTACATCAGCGTCAGCAGGCGCGCGCCGATGTCGTCGTGCAGGTCCTGGGCGATGCGGGCGCGTTCCTCGGCCCGGCCATGCTCCACCGCGCGGTCGTAGGCGACGACGCGTCGCAATTGCTCCAGCACGCGGTCGGTCAGGTGCGCGTCCTCGCTGCCGAAGAGGTGCCGTCCATGGCGGGCGAAGCGCAGCACGATGGCGCCGTTCAGCGACGCGTGGTCTTCCTCGCTGAGGCCCGGCAGGCGAGGCACCGGCACCACCATCGTCGAGCCGTCGGGTGCCACGCGGGTGCGTGAGACGGTGCGTGGCGCGCGCGCCATCTCGAGCGGCTCGTACAGCTCGCGCAGCAGGCGTGACAACTGGTCTTCGGTGCGGCGCGGCGCGGCCTCGATCTCGCGCGCAGCGCGGTAAAGGCTTTCGAACATGCGCTCGGCCGAAGGCATGCTGGCGCCGGTGAACTGGTTGATCAGCCATTGCCGCATCGCCACGTACAGGCCCAGCGTGACGAACAGCGCCAGCGCCAGCGAGGCCAGCTGGCCGAACGAGAACACCCCGGCGAAGAGCAGGTCCAGCGACGTGGCGACGGTGCTGATGCCCGCCAGCATCGCGAACTCGCGCACCAGGTGCTGCGAGCGCGACATGAACGGCACCAGCAGCAGCAGCGAGGCGAAGAAGACGTACCAGCCGATGGAGCCCAGGTTGGCCACCATGTGCTGTGCCGGGCCGCCGCGGCTGACCAGCGCGACCGTCGAGGTCACCAGGATCAGCACCGCATTGCCGCCGATCCCGAGGCGACGAACCACCATCGCGAACGGGTGAGGCTCCTGCCGGTAAGACCAGGTCAGCACGGCCATCGCGGTGAGGCCGAAGGCAATCAACAGGCCCTGCGTCAGCCACCACTGCCCAGGCAGCCACTGGCGCGCGGCAAGCACGCCGAACACCAGCGCCACCAGCCAGCCCAGTGCGGCCAGCAGCGTGGCGCGCGGCAGCCGCAGTGGGTAAACCAGGCAGACGTGCACCAGTGCGGCGGCGCTGACCAGGTCGCAGGCCGTGCGCCAGTCGAGCGACATGCGCCAGAAGCCGGGTGAGATGCCGGGCCCGGGCATCGACTCGACGGCGATCAGCAACAGGTTCAGGCTCTGGCTGAGCGCCACCACGGCATACAGGAAGTTGGCCAGGTTGGGGGCAGCGAGCGCCACCACGGCGGCGATCAGGTACAGCACCAGCGCGAGCCCGCCGAGGAACCAGAACAGCGCACCCAGACCCGTGAAGCCGCGTCTGTTGGGCGTTACTTGCACCGCCGAGCGGTCGTCGAAGTGCAGCTTCAGGACCGGTTGCTGCAGGCTCTGGCCGAGCTGCTCCTGCACCAGCATCTGCGCCTGGCGTTCCTGGTCATCGACGGTCCAGCGCGGGGAGCGTTGCAGCATCGACGCATCGACCTCGATGCGGCGGCCATCGGGCTGCTCGATGGCGACCAAGCGGCGGCCGATCTTGGACGCAAGCTGCGCGTCGGCGCTGGCCGTGAGTTCGACGCCGCTGTTGCCGATGCTGCGCCATTGGGCGTCGATGTGGGGCAGGCCCGCGAGCGTGCGCAGCAGGGCGAAGATGCCGAGGCTGCCCAGCAGCGCGGCAACGACCAACAGGCGCAGGCGCCAGCCCACCCACCGTGCCATGGCCGCGCTGCGCGGCAGCAGCGCATGGTCGACCCAACGCGAGTCGAGCAGGGCGTCGGCGCGCGTTTCGTGCGCGGCATCGGGCCTGCCTTCGGCAGATCGGGCGAGGGAAGTCATGCGCGGCGCAGCGGGGCCGGGTGCCCCGGGGAACGGGTCAGACGAGGCCGTGCTTGGTCGCCAGCACCGCGGCTTCGGCGCGGCTGGAGACGTTCAGCTTCTTGTAGATGGACTTGATGTGGTCGTTGACCGTGAACCACTTGATGCCCATCAGGCTCGCGATCTCCTTGATCGTGAAGCCCTTGC
>CBIHPZ010000167.1:0-7277 GCA_966211865.1 uncultured Aquabacterium sp. | reverse complement strand
TCCGGCTCGGTCGCCATCGGCCACAAGGGCGATTGCTGGAGCGAATTCCCCGACGACTACGCCTGGCTGCTGGACGTGGCCAGCCGGCACCGCGTGCTGGTGCTCAGCGGCGACATCCACGCCAACCGCTTCGAGGACGAACCGACCGTCGGCCACACGCTCTTCGAAGCCACCGCCTCGGGCGCCGCGGTCGGCCGGCTGGTGGTGGATTCGCCGGTGCTGGAGAACTTCGGCCTGCTGACGATCGACGACGGCGCCATCGACATCCGCTTCTTCCAGCAGGGCGCGCCGGACACCAAGGTGCAGGGCCAGCGCATCGCGCGCCAGGCCTGGCTGGCCTGACGCGCCATTCCGCCGTCAGAGCACCAGCAGCGCCCGGAAGTCGTTGACGTTGGTGAAGGTCGGCCCGGTCGTCACCAGGTCGCCCAGCTGGCGGAAGAAGTTGTAGGCGTCGTGGCGGTCCAGGTAGTCGGCCGCCTTCAGCTCGTGCGCACGGGCGCGGGCCAGGGTGTCGGGCGTGACGATGGCGCCGGCGTTGTCCTCGATGCCGTCGATGCCGTCGGTGTCGGCCGCCAGCACGTGCACGCCGGGCTCGCCGTGCAGCGCCAGCGCGCAGCCCATCAGGAACTCGGTGGCGCGGCCGCCACGGCCGGGCTTGTCGGCGCGCACGGTCACCGTGGTCTCGCCACCGGACAGGATCACGCAGGGCTTCGCGAACGGCGTGCCGCGCCGCGCCACCGCGCGTGCCAGCGCCGCGTGCACCTTGCCCACCTCGCGCGACTCGCCTTCGATCTCGTCGCTGAGCACGTGGGCCTCGATGCCGGCGGCGCGCGCGGCCGCGGCCGCCGCTTCCAGGCTGGCCTGCGGCGTGGCGATCATGTGCAGGGCATGGCCGTTGAAGCGCGGGTCGCCGGGCTTGGGCGTTTCGAAGGCACCGCTTTCCAGGCCGGCGCGCACGGCCGGCGGCACGCTGATGGCGTAGCGGTCGAGGATGCGCAGCGCGTCGGCGCAGGTGCTGGCGTCGGGCACCGTGGGGCCGCTGGCGATCACCGCCGGGTCGTCTCCGGGCACGTCGCTGATGGCCAGGGTCACCACCCGCGCGGGCGCGCACATCGCGCCCAGGCGCCCGCCCTTGATGGCCGACAGGTGCTTGCGCACCGTGTTCATCTCGTCGATGGCGGCGCCGCTCTTCAGCAGCGCGCGGTTGATGGCCTGCTTGTCCTCGAAGGCCAGGCCTTCCACCGGCAAGGACAGCAGCGCCGAGCCGCCGCCCGAGATCAGGCACAGCACCAGGTCCTGCGGCGTCAGTCCCTGGGTGAGCGCGGCGATGCGGCGCGCGGCCTGCAGGCCGGCCTCGTCGGGCACGGGGTGGCGGGCCTCGACGACCTCGATGCGGCTGCTCTTGAAGCCCGGCGGCACGTGGCCATAGCGCGTGACCACCAGGCCCGACAGCGGCGCGTCCTGCGGCCACAGCGCCTCCAGCGCCGCGGCCATGGCGCCGCCGGCCTTGCCCGCGCCCAGCACCAGCGTCCGACCGCCCACCGGCGGCGCCGGCAGGTGCGCGCCCATCACGGCGGCGGGCAAGGCGCGCTGTACCGCGGTGTCGAACAGGGCGCGCAGGAAGCCGCGCGGGTCGTCTTGGGGGCGGGGCAGCGTCGGTGCGTTCATGCCGTTGATTATTGGGCGCCGGCCCCCCGCCGTTGCTGCGGCCGACCACAGGTCCACGCACCAGGCCCGGTGCTATCGTTGCCGCGTTGCGGCACCTCCCGGGTGCCCGCGCCGCCCACGTCATGCACGCACCGCCCGTTTCACGCGCCGCCCGGCGCGCCTTCCTCGGCGCCCTGGCCTTGGCCAGCGGCGCCTGGTGGGCTGCCGCGGGCGCCGCGGTGCCGGGTCCCGGACCCGCCCCGGTGGCGGCTGGTGGCGGCCCCATCACGCTGCACTACCAGGAGCGGCCGCCCTACTCGTCGACCGCCGGCGATGGCCGCGTCCAGGGCCTGTTAGCCACCGCGGCCGCGCGCGCCTGCAAGAAGGCCCACCTGCCTTGCACCTGGGCCCGCACGCCGGGGCAGCGCCAGCTGGCGCTGATCCAGACGGGCCAGGGCTGGGACTGCGGGCTGGGGTGGTACCGCAATGCGGAGCGTGAATCGCTGGGCCGCTTCAGCGCGGCGCTGTACCAGGACCGCCCCTACATGGCGCTGGCGCGCCGCGGCACACCGTGGGAGCCGCAGCGCAGCCTGGCCGCGCTGCTGGCCGACACCACGCTGCCGCTGCTGGTGAAGGAAGGCTATTCCTACGGCGCGCTGCTGGACCGGCTGATCGCCGAGCACGCCGGGCAGGTGCGCCGCACCAGCGCCGAAAACCAGCAGATGGCCCGCATGATCGAGGCCGGCCGCGCCGGCTGGATGATCGTGGCGCCCGAGGAAGCCGAGGTGCTGCTGGCCGAGCCCGCGCCCGGCGGCGCCCCGCCGCCCCTGCAGCTGCACCCGCTGCCGGGCGTGCCGGCCGGCCAGACCCGCCACCTGTACTGCAACAAGGCGGTGCCTGAAGCCGTGATCGAGCGCCTGAACCGCGCGCTGGCCGAGCGCTGAGCCCGCGCCCGCCCCGACCGCACGCCGCTGCATGCGCTGGCCCACGCTCTCCATCCGCACCACGGTGCTGCTGGCCATCGCCGCGGCGGTGCTCATTCCGGCCGCCGCGCTGTGGCAGGTGGAACAGCGCCTGATCCGCGAGGTGGAAGAGCCGCTGATCCAGCAGCACCGCCGCGCCCTGCTGCTGATGAGCGCCAACGTGCTGGCCGAGCCGCTGTGGACCATCGACGAACAGCAGGTGCGCAGCGCACTGCGCCGCACCCTGCAGGAGCCCTCGGTGCTGGCCGTGCGGCTGGTGGAACAGCGCCCGCAGACCGTGCCCATCGAGCTGCGCCGCCCCGGCGTGCCCGACGGTGCCGGCCAGCCGATGAGCGTGACCGTGATGCGCGAAGGCGAGCAGCTGGGCGAATTGGCGCTGTACTTCGACGAACACGAGCTGGACCACCAGCTGGCCGCGCGCCGCACGTCCACGCTGCAGCTGGTGGCGCTGCAGGTGCTGCTGGCCGCGGCCATCCTGCTCACCGTGCTGTACCGCCGCCTGCTGGCGCCCATCCAGCGCCTGAAGCGCCAGGCCAGCGACATCGCCCAGCGCGCCGAGCTGCGCCCGCGCCCCTGGCCGCGCCAGGACGAGCTGGGCCAGCTGGGCACCCACCTGAACGAGGTGCATGCCCAGATCCACGCGCTGTTCGGGCAGCTGGAAGCGCAGAAGGCGGCGCTGGAAGCCGTCGCCCTGCACGACCCGCTGACCGGCCTGCCCAACCGCATGCTGTTCGCCGAGCTGACGCAGGCCGCGGTGGCCCAGGCCCGGCGCGAGAACGGCCGCCTGGCGCTGCTGTTCCTGGACCTGGACCGCTTCAAGGGCG
This sequence comes from uncultured Aquabacterium sp., assembly GCA_966211865.1. Lineage (GTDB taxonomy): Bacteria > Pseudomonadota > Gammaproteobacteria > Burkholderiales > Burkholderiaceae_C > Pseudaquabacterium. Next base: position 3,823 of record CBIHPZ010000167.1, on the reverse strand, counting down.
TGAACGACGCGCTGGGCCACGCCGCCGGGGATGAACTGCTGATCGCGCTGGCGCTGCGCCTGAAGGCCACCGTGCGCGAGTCCGACGTGGTGTGCCGCCACAGCGGCGACGAATTCACGCTGCTGCTGCGCGACGCCCATTCCTGGGACGAGGTGGCCGCCACCGCCGACCGCCTGCTGAAGGCCATCGAGGAGCCGCTGGCGCTGCGCGGGCACGACTTCGGCGTGTCGGCCTCCATCGGCATCGCCCTGTTCCCCGACGATGCCGCCGACCACGACGAACTGGTGCGCCACGCCGACGCCGCGATGTACGCGGCCAAGCGCATGGGCCGCGCGCGCTACAGCTTCTTCCGCAGCGAGTTCAACAGCCACGTGCTGGCCACCCTGCAGCTGGAGAAGGAGCTGGCCGCGGCGCTGCAGCATGACGAGTTCGTGCTGCACTACCAGCCATTGTCAGCGGCCAACAGCGGCCAGGTGCTGGGCTGCGAGGCGCTGATCCGCTGGCAGCACCCGGTGCGCGGCCTGGTGCCGCCGGCGCAGTTCATCGGCGCGGCCGAGCAAAGCGGCTTCATCAGCGAGCTGGGCGCCTGGACCGTGCGCGCCGCCTGCGCGCAGATCCAGCGCTGGAAGGCCGAAGGCCTGCCTTTCGGCACCGTGGCGGTGAACGTCTCGGCGCTGGAATTCCGCCACCACCGCCTGGTGGACACGCTGACGCAGGCGCTGGCCGATTTCGGCGTGGCGCCGCACGAGCTGGAGATCGAGCTGACCGAGAGCGTGCTGATGACCGACACCGAGACCACGCAGCGCATCGTCGAGCGGCTGCACGGGCTGGGGCTGCGCCTGGTGGTGGACGACTTCGGCACCGGCTACTCCTCGCTGTCGTACCTGAAGCACCTGCGGCCGTCGAAGATCAAGATCGACCGCAGCTTCATCCGCGACCTGCCGGCCGACGACGAGGACCGGATCCTGGTGCGTGCCATCGTGCAGCTGGCCCGCACGCTGGGCATTGCCGTGGTGGCCGAGGGCGTGGAAACCGAGGCCCAGCGCGAGTTCCTGTGCGGCATCGGCTGCGACGTGCTGCAGGGCTACCTCATCAGCCGCCCCCAGCCCGCCGCCGATTTCGCCGCCTTCGTGCGCGGCCACGCCGCGGCGGACGCGCTGCAGCGCTAAGACCTGACTTTCCCGACAGCCCGCTTGCGGGGAAGTCCCATCGGCCCACCGCGGGGCGCGTGGGAACATGGTCCGCCAGCCCAGGCCGCGCATGCTTCTTGCAAGTCGTGGCCCACCCGCATCGCTTTCGACACCACGAGGAGACCGCCTTCCATGACCCGCCTCCGCCTGCCCCGCCGCCGCCTGCTGCACCACGCCGCCGCTGCCGCGCTGGCCGTGTCCGCCCTGGCCTCCTCCTTCGGCGCCGCGGCGCAGGAAACGCCGATCAAGTTCCAGCTTGACTGGCGCTTCGAAGGACCCGCCGCCTTCTTCCTGTGGCCCGTCGCCAAGGGCCAGTTCAAGGAGGAGAAGCTCAACGTCACGGTGGATGCCGGCAATGGCTCGGGCAATGCGGTGAACCGCGTGGCCTCCGGCACCTACGACATGGGTTTTGCCGACCTCGCGGCGCTGATGGAATTCCACGCCAACAACCCCAGCGCGCCGAACAAGCCGGTGGCGGTGATGATGGTCTACAACAACACGCCGGCGGCGGTGCTATCGCTTAAAAAGAGCGGCATCAAGACGCCCGCCGACCTGTCCGGCAAGAAGCTCGGCGCCCCGGTGTTCGACGCCGGCCGCCGCGCTTTCCCCATCTTCCAGAAGGCCAACAACGTGGCCGCGGTCAACTGGATCAGCATGGATCCGCCGCTGCGCGAAACCATGCTGGCCCGCGGCGACGTGGACGCCATCACCGGCTTCTACTTCACCAGCATGCTGAACCTGGAGGCGCGCGGCGTGAAGGCCGAGGACGTGGCGGTGATGATGTACCCGCAGCACGGCGTGAAGCTGTACGGCAACGTGATCATCGCGTCGGAAGAGTTCATCAAGAAGCGGCCCGAGGCGGTGAAGGCCTTCCTGCGCGCCTTCAGCAAGGCGGCGAAGCAGGTCATCGCCGACCCCAAGGCCGCCATCGCGGTGGTGAAGGAACGCGACGGCATCATCAACAGCGAGCTGGAAGAACGGCGCCTGCGGCTGGCGATCCAGTCCTCCATTGCCACCGCCGACGCGCGCGCCGAAGGCTTCGGCAACGTCAGCCCGCCGCGGCTGGCGCTGATGGCCTCGCAGGTGGCGGATGCGTACACCACCAAGGGCCGCATCAACCCCGACGTGATCTGGAACGGCAGCTTCCTGCCCTCGGCCGAAGACCGCAACATCTTCGGCGGCACCAAGAAGTGACGCGGTCAGTGACCGACGAAGTGAGCGTCCTCGCCCCCACGCCCGAGCCTGCCCGTTGCCCGCTGCGGTGCCGGGCGCCCAGCGGCGAAGGGACTGCCCCATGACCGCCTTCGTCGACTTCCGCGGCGTCTGGCTGGCCTACAACGACGAGCTGCTGGCCCAGGGCCAGTTCGCCGTCGAGGACATCAACCTGCAGGTGGGCGAAGGCGAGTTCATCGCCATCGTCGGGCCGTCCGGCTGCGGCAAGTCCACCTTCATGAAGCTGGCCACCGGCCTGAAGCGGCCGAGCAAGGGCAGCATCACCATCGCCGGCCGCGCGGTGGACGGGCCGCTGAAGATCACCGGCATGGCCTTCCAGGCGCCCAGCCTGCTGCCCTGGCGCACCACGGTGCAGAACGTGCTGCTGCCGCTGGAGATCGTCGAGCCCTACCGCTCCAGCTTCAAGCGGAAGAAGGCCGAGTACGAAGCCAAGGCCCGCGCGCTGCTGCACAGCGTGGGCCTGGGGGGCTATGAAGACAAGTTTCCGTGGCAGCTCTCGGGCGGCATGCAGCAGCGCGCCAGCATCTGCCGCGCGCTGGTGCACGAGCCCAAGATGCTGCTGCTGGACGAGCCCTTCGGCGCGCTGGACGCCTTCACCCGCGAAGAGCTGTGGTGCACGCTGCGCGACCTGCAGGCGGCGCAGCGGTTCAACGTCATCCTCGTCACGCACGACCTGCGCGAAAGCGTGTTCCTGGCCGACACCGTGTACGTGATGAGCAAGAGCCCCGGCCGCTTCGTGGTGCGGCGCGAGATCGACCTGCCGCGCCCGCGCGACCTGGAAGTCACCTATACCCCGAAGTTCACGGACATCGTGCACGAGCTGCGCGGCCACATCGGCGCCGTGCGCAACACCTTTGCGAGCACCGCTGGCGACAGGCCGGCGGCCACGCGATGAACCCCGCACTGGAGTCCGCGCGATGAACAGCAGGCAACGCAAGCAGCTGGAAGCCTGGGCCCCGTGGGTGCTGCTGGTGATGGTGGTCGCGCTGTGGCAGCTCATCTGCTCGGCCTTCAACGTCAGCGAGTTCATCTTCCCCAGCCCCGCGCGCATCTGGGCGCAGTTCGTCGAATTCAAGGGCGAGATCGCCAAGCACGCCTGGCGCACCTTCTGGGTGACGCTGGCGGGCTTCGGCCTGGCCATCGTCTTCGGCGTGCTGTTGGGATTCTTGATCGGCAGCTCACGCCTGATGTACGCGGCCATCTACCCGCTGATGACCGGGTTCAACGCCCTGCCCAAGGCCGCCTTCGTGCCCATCCTGGTCGTGTGGCTGGGCATCGGCATCGGCCCGGCCATCCTCACCGCGTTCCTGATCTCGTTCTTCCCCATCACCGTCAACATCGCCACCGGCCTGGCCACGCTGGAGCCCGAATTGGAGGACGTGCTGCGGGTATTGGGCGCG
>CBIHPZ010000166.1:0-7321 GCA_966211865.1 uncultured Aquabacterium sp. | reverse complement strand
TGGCGGCTCGGGTTCATCGGAACGGCAGGAACGCTCGGGAAGTCAGGTGCGGAACTGCAGCGCATGCAGGCGGGCATAGGTGCCGCCCTGGGCCAGCAACTGGGCATGCGAACCTTGCTCCACGACGCGACCGGCGTCCAGCACCACGATGCGGTCGGCATGCTCGATGGTGGACAGGCGGTGCGCGATGACCAGCGTGGTGCGGTCGCGCATCAGCGTTTCCAGCGCGGCCTGCACGGCGCGTTCGCTCTCGCTGTCCAGGGCCGAGGTGGCTTCGTCCAGGATCAGGATCGGCGCGTCCTTGTACAGCGCGCGGGCAATCGCCAGGCGCTGGCGCTGGCCACCGGACAGCTGGCTGCCGTTGTGGCCCACCAGGCTGTCCAGGCCCTGCGGCAGCCGGTCGACGAAGTCCAGCAGGTGCGCACCCTTCAGCGCGGCGCGCACACGCTCGCGGTCTTCCGGTCCGCCCAGCGCGACGTTGGCCAGCACGGTGTCGTTGAACAGCACCACGTCCTGGCTCACCAGCGCGAACTGGCGCCGCAGCGCGTCCACCTGCCAATCGGCCAGCGCCACGCCATCGAGCGTGAGGCTGCCGGCGTTGGGGTCGATGAAGCGTGGCAGCAGGTTGATGAGCGAGCTCTTGCCGGCGCCGGACGGACCCACCAGCGCCACCGTCTCGCCGCGGCGGATGGCCAGCGACAAGCCGTCCAGCGCCGGGGCCTGGTCTTCCTTGTAGCGCAGGGTCACGCCGTGCAGCGCGATGTCGCCGCGGGCGCGGCCGGGGTCGTGCGTGCCGCCGGCCTCGGCCGGGTACTGGTCGATCAGGTCCATGCCGCGTTCCAGCGCCGCGAAGCCGCGCGACAGCGGCACCGGCAGGTCCGACAGGTGCTTGATCGGCGCCACCAGGGCCAGCATGGCGGTGATGAAGGCGATGAAGGCGCCTTCGGTGCTGCCGTCGGTGCGGCTTTGCCACAGCGCCACCACGACGACGGCCGACAGCGCGAAGGCCGCGAACACCTGCGTCAGCGGCGTGATGGCGGCGCCGGCCGCGGTGGTCTTCAGCAGCACGCGGCGCAGCAGGGTGGAGTGCTTCTCGAAGCGCGCGCCCTGCGCCGGCCCGGCGCCGTGCATGCGCACGATGCGCCAGGCCAGCGCGTTCTCTTCCACCACGTAGGCCAGTTCGTCGGTGGCGGCCTGGCTTTCGCGGTTCAGGCGGTGCAGGCGCTGGCCCACGGTGCGCATCACCCAGGCCACGGTGGGAAAGAGCACCGCCACGAACAAGGTGAGGCGCCAGTTCAGGTAGATCAGGTAGCCGAACAGCGCGACCAGCGACAGCGAATCGCGCACCGCGGTGAGGGCGCTGTTGACCAGCAGCACCGCGCCCGTCTGCGCTTCATGCACGACGGTGGTGGTGAGCTGGCTGGCCGAGTGCCGCGCGAAGAGCAGCGGCTGCGCGTTCAGCACGCGTTCGAAGAGCTTCTGCCGCAGCTCCTGCAGCCCGTGCTGCACGGTCCAGGCCAGCGCCAGCTGGGCCACGTAGCCGGCGATGCCGCGCACGCTGAAGAGGCCGACGAAGGCGATGGGCCAGACCCACAGCGGCAGCGACCGGTCCTTGAAGCCGCGGTCGATGAGCCCCTTGAGCAGCTGGGCCACCATCGGTTCGGTGGCGGCGGCCACGGCCGAGGCCAGCAGCACCGCGGCGATGCCCAGCCGGCGTTGCAGGAAGAAGGGGGCGATGCGGGACAGGCGCTGCAGCAGGGGAGGCATCTGGGCGGGGCAGGGGGACGCCGCCTGGAGGCGCAGCGCGGGCGGGATTATCGGGGCTGCGCGCGGCGGTCCCCCCGTGCGGTGCTGCGGTGGTGGCAGCGCTACTGCCGCGCGTCGTGCGTCGGGCCGTGGGCCGGCCCCCGGGCCGGACCGAGCGTGAAGCTGAAGGTGGTGCCGCCCCACGCCGCCGACTGCATGCGCAGCCGCCCGCCCTGCTGGGCCACCAGCCGCCGCACGCGGCCCAGCGTGCTGTCGTCATCGCCCGTGAAATGCAGGCCGCCATCGGGGTCGAGCACGCGGATCGCCGAGCAGGTGTCAAAGCCCACGCCGTTGTCCTGCACGACGATCTCGGGCGCTTGGGGCCCGCCCTGGGCGCCGATCACGATGCGCGGCGAGGGCACGTCGCGGGTGTAGGTCAGCGCATGCTCGAGCAGCGCGACGAACACCTCGTGCATGCGCTGGCGGGCGATGACGGCCGAAGGCAGCGGGTGCAGGTCGAAGCCGACGTGGCCGGCCCGCATGCGCACGCTGGCAATGGCTCGCGCGGCGATGGCGGTGAGGTCGGCCAGCTCCGGGGCGTCGGGCGCCGTGTCTTCGTTGGCCGCGGTGGCGACCGGCGCGAAGTCGGCCGGCTGCGACACCGCCCAAGGCTCACGCTGATGCAGGCAGCAGTCCATGTGGTTCTCCTGGAACCGGCGGGCATTCCCGACGCTTCCTCTCCCCCTGCGGGCAGGGGGCCCAACGAGCAAGACCAACAGGGTTCGAGACGTCCGCGGCGGTCCGGCCGGCCCCTCTTGGCGGGCTCTTCACCGGACCGTGCCGCGGTACCTCTAAGTTACGTGCATCGGGGTACCGGTACTGGTACAGCGCGCGCGACTGCTGATACTTTCTGACATCGATAGGCGGTCGGCGTGACACCCGTCACCGCCACGAAGCGCCGGTTGAACGCGGCCACGGAGCGGTAGCCCACTTCACGCGCAATGCGGCCGGCGTAGTGGTCGGTCTCGTGAAGCAGCCGGCAGGCCTGGTCGATGCGCAGCGTGTTGATGAAGTCGCTCAGCGTCTGGCCGGTGGCGCGCAGGAAGAAGCGGGACAGGCGGCTGTCGCTCATGCCGAAGCGGCGTGCCAGCGTGGGCAGCGCCAGCGGTTGCGCGCGGTGCGCGGCCACGTGCTCCACCACCTCCTCGATGCGGGCCAGTGCGTCTTCTTCGTCGCCGTGGCGGGCCACGGGGTGGGCGTGCAGTTCCCGCACGTCGGTCCAGCGCGCCAGGCGGCTCATGAAGTCCCAGAACAGCGCCAGGCGCTGCAGGCCGCGGCTGGCGCGGATGCGCTCGAAGGCCTGCAGCGCTTCGTCGCGCAGGCCGAAGAACTCGATGCCGCTGCGCGCGCGTTCGAGCAGCGGCAGGATCTCGCGCAATTCGTCGAAGCGGGCGGCGGCATCGGCAATGGGTTCGTGCGCGAACTGGATCACGCGGTCGCGCAGCGCCACGCCGTCGGCCGGCACCTCGGTCGAGACCCAGTTGTGTGGCACGCGCGGACCCACGAGCACCAGGTGTCCGGGGCCGAACTCGCCCACGTGTTCGCCGATGAAGGCGCGGCCGCGCGTCTGCACCACCAGGTGCAGTTCGTATTCCTCGTGGTAGTGCCAGCGCGCCAAAGGCGTGGGCCAGCCGTGGTCCAGGCAGCGCAGCAGGCCGCAGTCTTCGGCGGCCTCGTAGCCCCAGGCGGTGCGGCGCAGGAAGCGGTGTTCCAGCTGCGGCCGGCCCAGCGCGGGGCCGCCCCGGCGCATCAGTCGCGGCCCCCGAAGCGGGCCTCGGCACGGCGCCGGAACTCGGTCGGCGTCATGCCCTTGATCTCGAGGAAGCGGCGGTTGAAGTTGGCGACGTTGTTGAAGCCCACGTCGTAGCAGATGCTGGTGACGAAGAGTTGCGTGTCCATCAGCAATTGGCAGGCGCGGTTCACGCGCAGGCGGTTCACGAAGTCGGTCAGCGTGTGGCCGGTGGCGCGGCGGAACACGCGCGAGAAACGGCTTTCGCTCATGTTGAACCGGGCGCACAGCTCGGGCAGCGTCAAGGGCTCGTGGCTGTGTTCCGTGAGGTAGGTGATGACCTCGTTGATGCGGCGCTGCGCCGCTTCGTCGTCGCCGCTTTGCAATTGCACCGAAGACAGCAGGTGGTATTCGGTGCAACTGGCCAATTCACTCAGCAGCAGGCAGAACTCGCCGAAGCGCTTCAATCCACTGGAGGCCTTGATGCGGTTGAAGGCCATGCGGGCGCGGTCGGCCAGGCCGCGGAATTCCAGGCCGTAGCGCGCACGCGCCAGCAGGGGCAGGGCCTCGGCCAATTCGGGCAACCGGCTCGCGGCATGCTCGATGGGCCCGTGCGCGAACTGCACCACGCGGTCGCGCACCGGCACGCCGGCCTCCGGGCAATCGGTGGATATCCAGTTGTGCGGCAGGCGCGGGCCGGTGAGCACCAATTGGCCCGGTTCGAAATGGCCGATGTGGTCGCCGACGAACATGCGCCCGCTGGTCGCCTCGATCAAATGCAGCTCGTATTCATCGTGGCAATGCCAGCGCACCAGCGGCGACGGATAGCCGTGCTCCAGGTAGCGCAGGCAGCCCGCCATCTCCGGCGGCTCGTAGCCGAGCAGCGGATTGCGGTGGACGCTGTACTCGAGTTCGGGCTGACGCTGGCGCATGGGGGCAAGCATGAAGGCCATGGGACGAATCTGGTGCAACGATAGAGCGCCAACGGTGCATCGCTTGGTATTGCGAGCGCGAAGGGCTGTACGGGTTTGCGTGCAAAGCAAAGGGTTTTCCCTTTGCGGTGCGATTCGGTATTGCCGCACTGCGGCTCAAGCGTGCGGCAAGGATGGCGTGGCGATTCGCACGCGGCACGGGACGGTTCAGCGCGAAGCAGCGGTCCGCGTCGGCCCGCTGGCCAGCCCTTGCTGCGCCGCCTGCTGCGCCGCGGCCAGTGCCGCATCCACCGTCTGGCGCCCGGTCAATGCATCGGCCACGTGGCGGCCCACGGCATTGCCGATGTCCTGGAACTCGGGAATGGCGACGAACTGGATGCCGGTGTAGGGCGAGGGCGGCAAGGTCGACAGCTTCAGGTCCGCCGAATGCAGGGCCTGCAATTCAGCGGTGGCCGAACGTGACGAGGCCAGGTAGTCGAAGCTGGCATAGGTGGACTTGCGCGTGCCGGAAGGCACCCGGCCCCAGCCGGATTCACGGGCCACCAGGCGCACGTAGTCCTTTGAAGTGGCCCACAGCACGAAGCGGCGTGCGGCTTCGGGCTGCCGCGAGCTGGCGGGAATGGCCAGCGACCAGGCCCACAGCCAATTCGCCCCGCGTGAGGTGACGCCGGTGGGTGCCTGCGCAAAGCTCACGTTCCTGGCCACGCTGCTGCGCTTGGGGTCGGTGAGGGCCGAGGCGGCGATGGTGGCGTCCAGCCACATCGCGCAGCGGCCGGCGCTGAAGAGGCCCAGGATCTCGTTGAAGCTCATGTTCTCGGGCTGCGGCGGGCCGAAACGGGTCAAGAGCTCGACGTACAGCGACACCGCGCGCTTCCACGGCTCGCTCGTCAGGCGCGGCTGCCAGCTGGTGTCGAACCACTGGCCGCCGAAGCTGTTGGCCATGGTGGTCACCAGTGCCATGTTGTCGCCCCAGCCCGGCTTGCCGCGCAGGCAGATGCCGTACACGCCCTTGGCGGGGTCGTGCAGCCGCTCGGCCACGGTGCGGATGTGGGCCCAGGTGGGGCGGTTGGGCATGTCCAGGCCGGCGGCGCTCAGCAGGTCGCGCCGCACCATCAGCATCGAGCTTTCGCCATAGAAGGGCGCGGCGTAGAGCTTGCCGTTGATGGACAGGCCTTCGCGGATGAAGGGCACCAGGTCGTCGGCGTCGTAGGCGGCGTCCGGGTTCAGCGGCTGCAGCCAGCCCTTGGCGCCCCAGATCGGCGTCTCGTAGAGGCCGATCGTCATGATGTCGAAGGCACCGCCGCGCTGGGCAATGTCGTCGGTGACGCGCTTGCGCAGCGTGCCCTCGTCCAGCGTGATCCATTTCAGCCGGATGTCGGGATTGGCCTGCTCGAAATGCCTGGACAGGCGCTGCATCTCGATCATCGGGCCGTTGTCGACGGTGGCAATGACCAGCTCGGTGGCGGCCTGGGCACAGGCCGCGGCGCCGATCAGCACGGCGGCCAGCAGGGAACGCAAGCTCATGGGGTTTGTCTCCTGAATTCGGAACCGGGGGGGAGCGGCGCCTGTGGGGGCAGGAGAACGATAGGCCTGCAACCAGCGGTTACTTGGTATCCCGGCAGCGGACGCCCATACTGGATTGCGTGGAATGGCGGGGGTTTTCCCTTCGTGCCGTGATTAAGTACCAGCGACACGCACGTATTGGGAGTTAGCGGCGAGCTGTGAACAATGGCACGCGGATCTCCCGAAGCCATTGATGTGGCCATGGTGGTGCGCGCACGGGCAGGCGCCGGCCTGGCCCGGAAACGGCTGGAATGACGGCCGGACGCAAAAAGGGCCACCCGAAGGTGGCCCGCAAGGCAGTCGCCTGCCGCTCTCTTGCCTGGAAACAGGAACCGTTTACATCAGAAGTTATGGCGGATGCCGACGTCGTAGCGGTTGATGCGCTTCGCGTGCTCGGTCTTCTGCAGGCCGACGTCGGTGTAGAGCATGGTGCGCGAGCTCAGGTCGTACCAGTAGCCGACGCCGACGTTGCGGGTGCGCACGTCGTCGTTGTTGTCGTGGTTGAACTTGGCGCGGATGGTGCCCGGACCCACCGGCACGATGACGCCGATGTCGGCCGTGGTGCGCTCGGCCTGGGTGGCGTCGCCGTCGTTGCGGGCCACGGCCAGCACCACCTTGGCGGCACCGAAGTCGTAGCTGCCGCCCAGGGCGTAGGCGTGGTCGCGGTTGCTGCGGTCGGCGTAGGAGACCATCGCCAGCAGGGGGCCGGCGGCATAGCGCAGCACGCCGCTGGCGCCGCGGCGCTGCAGGCCTTCGCCGGCCGAGACGCCGACCGCGGCGCTGAAGCCGCCGAAGGTCGGGGTCCAGTACACGAGGCTGTTGTTGTACTTGTCGTCGGCACCGGCCTTGCGCTCGCCGGCACCGGCCACGGTGTCGCCGCCGAAGGCGTCGAGGTCGGGGGCCACGCCGAACGGGCCACCCTGGCGGCCCAGGCGCACTTCGCCGAAGGCGCCGCGCAGGCCGACGATGGAGATTTCATCCCAGAACGGCGTGCGGGCGGTGCCGGTGTCGGCGTCGAAGCGGTGTTCCATCTGGAAGAAGGCCGCCAGGCCGCCGCCCAGGTCTTCCGTGCCGCGGAAGCCCAGCGCGTTCATGGAGTTGTTGGCGATCTGGTTCTTGACGCCGCCGGAATCGTGGCGGTAGCCGAGGTCGACGCGGCCGTAGATGGTGGCATTGGATTGCGCTTGCGCGGCAACACCGGTGGCGGCGAGGGCACAGGCGAGAACGAGGCGAATCGAGAACATGGTTGTCTCCTTGGAAAGGCGATCGGTACGGGATCGGAACGGGAACG
>CBIHPZ010000165.1:0-7322 GCA_966211865.1 uncultured Aquabacterium sp. | reverse complement strand
CGCCGCCCGCCCCGGCTGGCCACGGCTTTCGCGCGCTAGCGCCATCAAGGGCCTGCGGGTGCCGCGGGCATGCCGGCCGCCTTGACGCGGCCTGAACCGGGGTGGAGACTCGCCGCGTACCCGGCGGCCCGCCGCCCGAAAGCCGAGCCTTTTGCGCGTTGGGCGCTGCCGGGTCGTGGCCGTGCGCGGGCCGGCGAGGCGCGCGGCGCCATCGCCGTCGGTGGGGAAGCAAGGGAGCGGCGAACCATGATCTCGATGCAAGGCGTGCCGTCGTCGCTGATCCTGCGCAACCAGTCGTGGGTGCGCAAGCAGGCGCAAAGCCTGATGCGGCACCTGCCGTCCAACATCGAGAAGGCCGACCTGATCCAGGCCGGCCTCATCGCCGTGGCCCAGGCGTCGCTGACCTTCCAGTGGGAAGGCGAGCGCGACAGCGAGGAGGCCAACCAGGCCTTCGTGCGTTATGCGCAGATGCGCGTCAAGGGCGCCATGCTGGATGAGCTGCGCCAGCGCGACCACCTGGGCCGCGGCCAGCGCCGCAAGGTGAAGGCCCTGGAACTGGCGCGCGAGCGCTGGCGCGGCCAGCACGGCCGCGAACCCACGGCCGAGGAACTGGGCGCCGCCTGCCACATGAGCGCCCAGGAGGTCTTCGACCTGGACATCGCGGCACGCTCGGGCCAGAACGTCAGCCTGGACGACGGCTCCGACGCCCCCGACCGCGACGCCGTGGCCGAGCCCGCCACCGAGCGCGACGAGGTGGAGGCGCGGGTCGACACCGGCCTGCTGCTGCGCCGCCTGGAAGCCTTCTTTGCCACGCTGCCGGAGCGGGAGCGGCAGGTGATCGACGCCTACCTCGGCGTCGGCCTGACGCCGGTCGAGCTGGCCCAGTCGCTCAACCTGACGGTCACGCGCATCTCGCAGCTGTTCAAGTCGCTGTGCGAGCGCATCGGCCTGCACATGCAGCCCCACCACCACCCGCAGCGGCCGGAACAGCGCTCCACCGATCGCCTGCGCCCGGCGCGCGGCATGGACCTGGAAAAGCTCATCACGCTGCGCGAGGCGGAGCTGAGCCGGCTGGAGCCGGGCTCGGCATGGAGCGACGTGCTGCAAGCGGCGCTGGCGCAGGGCAGCGGGCCGGCGGCCGAACCGGCCGCGGTGAACCGGACGGCAAGGCGGGCCTGATGACCGCCGCGGACGGACAAACCCGGCCGCGCCGCACGCGCGTCCGGGGGGCCTGTCGTCCAGGGGTCGGCTGCGCAGCCGCTGGCAGCGGTCTGAGCTTGCCGTGCACGGGGCAAGCGCAGGCCGCCGCTGCGGGGCGGCGTGGCGCTTCGCCTCAATGCGCGCCGCTCAGTATGTGCCCGGCCACGTACGCCGCATCTTCCGCCACGCCCAGCAGCAGCCCGGACTTCTGCTTGTGCAACCAGGGCAGGCCGACGAAGTACAGCCCCGGCTGGGCCGTGACGCCACGCTGCTGGACCGGGTAGCCGTCCTCGTCGAAGACCGGGAAGCGCACCATGCCGAAATCGAAGCGGTACCCCGTAGCCCAGACCACGCTGCGGATGCCATGGGCGGCCAGGTCCAGTTCGCTGCGCTGCGGCTGCAGGTAGCCGTCCTCGAGGCGGGGCAGGGGCTCGGCCGGCGCGTCCAGTCCGGCCTGGTCGATGTAGGCATCGATGCCTTTCAGCATCCCGGCCTCGAACTGGTCGGCCTTGGCCAGGTTGGCATGCAGGTCGGGCGCCAGGTGCAGCGTGCCCTCCTGCACGTCCTGCAGCCGCCCCAGCAATTGAATGCCGCTGCGTGCGAACTGGTGCAGGTTGATGCTGCCGCCTTCGGCCTTGCCGGCCATGTGCGGGTTGGCGGCGAACTTCGCGCGGGGTGACGGCAGCATGTCCGCCGTGCGGTCGTAGACGCCCAGCCGGTTCGACCAGTCGACGATGTCCCGGCCGCGGTAGCGGCGCGGCACACGCACCGCCCCGCTGACGCACAGGAACACCGGCCGGCCGCTGGCATGGATTTCCTGCGCGATCTGGCAGCCCGACTGCGAGCTGCCCACGACCAGCACGGCGCCTTCAGGCAATTGGCCGGGATGGCGGTATTCGCTCGAATGCCATTGCGCCAGGCCGCCCGGCAGGCGCTGCGCACACGCCGGCATTGCCGGCCGCTGGAACAGTCCGGTGGCCACGACCACGTTCTTTGCAAGGTAGGTGGCCGCGGGCGTGTGCACCAGGAAGCCACCCGACGGCGCGGCTTCCACGCAGTGCACCTCGGTGTTCGTCTGCAGCGGCAGGCCGAAGCGGTCGGCATAGCCGGCCAGCAGTGCCACGGCCTGCTGCCGCGTCATGAAGCCATCGGGATCGTTGCCGCTGTATTCAGCGCCGGGCAGGCGCAAGGTCCAGTTGGGCGTCACCATCGTGAATGAATCCCAGCGGCCATCACGCCAGGCCGGGCCGGCGCAGTCGGCCCGTTCCAATACGCGGTGCGCGTGCCCCTGCTGCTTCAGGCAATAGCTGGTGGCCAGGCCAGCCTGGCCGGCACCGATGATGATGGTGTCGAGGGATGGGTGCATCTCGTTCCGCTCCTGTGAATCTCAATTTGCGGCGGGCGCGGCGGGCGTGGCATCGTCATGCCAGCCACCCCCCAGCGCATGGACCAATTGCGTGGCCGCCAGCAGGCCCTTCAGGTGATGGCGCCGGGCGCGCAGCTCGGCCGCCAGCGCCTCGCGTTCGGCATTCGCCACGTCCAGGTAATGCACGGCGCCCTTGTCGTACCGCAGCGCTGCCATGCGCGCCACCTGCCGCGCCGCTTCCACCGCCGACTGCAGCGGCGCCCACTGCGCGCGGTAGGCCTGCACGCCGGTCAGCGCGTCGTCCACCTCGCGCAGGGCAATCAGCAACTGGACCTTGTGGACGTTCAGGGCCTCCTGGTAGCGCGCATCGGCCATGCGTTGCGAAGCACGGATGCGGCCGGCGTCCAGGATGGGCAGCGTGATGGCGATGGGGCCGATCGAATACTGGCGCGAATCCACGCTGGTGAGCTGGCGCAGGCCCATGGACGCGAATCCGAATTGGCCGGTCAGGCTGATGGACGGATAGAACGCACTGTCGGCAATCTGCTTTTGCGCCAGCAGCGCGCGGATGGCCTGGGCCGACTGGGCCAGGTCCGGGCGCTGCCGCAGCAGCGAGGCCGGCAGGCCGGCCTCGATCACCGGCACCTCGGGCAGGCGGTAATCCGCATCGGGCCGCACCGAGAAACCCGCCACCGGCTTGACCGTGAGCGTGGCCAGTTCATGCTCGGCCTCGCTCATGCGCTTGCGTGCGTCCTCGGCATCGGCCTCGGCCAGGTTCAGTTCCAGGCGGGCGCGGGCCACGTCCATCTCGTTGGCCAGGCCGGCCTCGAAGCGTCCCGCCAGCACCACCAGCCCATCGTGGCGCTGGCGCCGGATGGCGGACAGCAGCTGCCATTCCGATTCCGCCAACCGGTATTGCCAATAGGTGACGGCGGTTTCCCAGCTCAGCGTCTGCTCCACCGCCCGGCTGAAGGCCTGCTCCGCCTCCACCCCGGCCCGCGCGGCGTCCACGGCGCGCGCCACGCGGCCCCACGCGTCGATCTGCCAGCCCGCCTCCACGCCGACGCTGTGCTTGTTGCCCGCAATGGAATTGAAGCCCAGCACCTTGCCCAGCGGCGTATTCGCCGAGGTGTGGCCATGGCTGAATCCGGCATTGCCGTTCATTTGCGGCAGGCGGTCGGCATTCGCCAGCTCGGCCTGCGCACGCGCGGCGTCGATGCGCAGCCGGGCCACCTGCGTGTAGGGGTTGTCGCGCAGCACGGTTTCCACCAGCTCGTCCAGCTGCGCGTCCTTGAACAGCCGCCACCACTGCCGCGGCACGGACTGGGCCGAGGGCACCGCACCCTTGTAGCGCGGGGGCACCAGTTCGTCGGGCGATGGGGCCTGCACCGTCACGTCGGCGCAGGCCGACAGCAGCAAGGCCAGTGCGGCGCAGGTGAGGCTGTGCTTCTTCAACATGGTGTTCCGGAATGCGTCACTTGGCCACCACGCGGTCGGCCATGGCCAGGAGGACGATGGCGCCCAGCAGCACGCAGCCGAGCAGGAAGAAGCTGTCGGCATAGGCCATCACGTGGGCCTCGCGCCGCACGATGCGGTCCAGCGCCGCCACGGCCTGCTGCTGCGCCGCCACGGGGTCGCCGCTGAAGGACTGGAAGCGCGCGGCCAGTCCAGCCAGGCGCTCGTGCACCGCCGCGCCGAAGACCGACACCGATTCGCCGATGCGGGCGGAATGGAAATGCTCGCGCCAGGTGATGGTGCTGGCCAGGATCGCCGTGCCCACCGCCCCACCCAGGATGCGCGACATGTTGTGCAGGCTGGAGGCCGATGCCAGGTGCGCGGCCTCGATGCGGTGGATGGCGAAGTTGGACAGCGTGAGCACGATCAGCGGCTGGCCGATGGCGCGCAGCACCTGCGGCAGGACCAGCTGGTCGTGGCCCGTCGTCGCGTCCAGCGTGGCGTTCATGAAGCAGGAGCCGGCGAAGAAGACCAGGCCCAACGCGCAAATGACGCGGTTGTCGGTGCGCTTGGCCCACTTGGCCGCCAGCGGCATCACCAGCACCTGCGGCAGGCCCATCCACATCACCACGGTGCCGATCTGCAGCGGGTTGTAGCCCGCCACTTCGGACAGGAACAGCGGCAGCACGAAGGTGGAGCCATACAGGCCCATGCCCGCCGCGGCCGCCACCAGCGCCGCGATGCCGAAGGTGCGCCGCGCGTACAAGCGCAGGTTCACGAAGGGCTTCTCGCGCCGCAGCTGCGCCACGATCCACACCACGATGCCCAGCACCGCCAGCACCCCGCAGATGCGGATGAAGGGGGACGCCAGCCAGTCGCGGCTGTTGCCTTCCTCCAGCAGCACGATCAGCGAGCCCAGCCCCAGCGCCATGGCCCCGATGGAAAGCCAGTCCGCCTCGCGCAGCAGCTTCAGCTGCGGGCGGTCCCGGTCCAGTCCATGGGCCAGGCCCGCCACCATCAGCACGCCGGGCAGCCAGTTGATCAGGAAGATCGATGGCCAGCCGTAGAGGCTGGTGAGGGCGCCGCCCACGGTGGGCCCGAAGGCCGGCGCCATGGTGCTCGCCAGCATCAGCCACGCCAGGCCCACCATGCGCTGGCTGGCGGGCAGCCGGGTCAGGATCAGCGTCATGGCGGTGGGAATCAGCGCGCCGCCGGCCAGGCCCTGCAAGGCGCGGAAGACGATCATCGACGGCAGGTTCCACGCCATCGCGCACAGCGTGGAGAACAGCAGGAACAGCGCTGAATTGCCCAGCATGTAGGCCCGCGCGCCGAAGACGCGGATGAAGAAGCCGGTGACCGGGATGACGATCACTTCAGCCGCTAGATAGGCCGTGGTCATCCACGCGCCCTCTTCCTGCGTGGCCGACAGCGCGGCGCGGATCTCGCGCAGCGAGGCGTTGGTCACCTGCGTGTCCAGGATGGCCATGAACACGCCCAGGATGGCGGCGTAGCACGCCATCCACGTGCGGGCGCTGGCCGCCGGCTCCTGCACCGGCAGCGCGAGCGCGGCTTGCGTCATCGGCTTCATGCGGTCTGGCGGGGTGGCGCTGCCCGGCTCACGGCGCGGCCTCCGCGGCCAGCGGCACGCCCTGCCGCAGGTCCACCTCCACGACGGCCGACATGCCCGGCGCCAGGCGGCCGCCCATGGCCTGCACGTCCTTCGCGGCCAGCACCACCTTCACCGGAATGCGCTGCACGATCTTCGTGAAGTTGCCGGTGGCGTTGTCCGGCGGCAGCAGCGCGAACTGCGCGCCGGAGGCGGGCGCCAGGCTGTCGATGGTGCCGACGAATTCGCGGCCCGGAAACGCATCCACCCGCACCCGGGCCTGCTGCCCCGCCTGCAATTCACGCAATTGGGTTTCCTTGTAATTGGCCATGACCCAGATGTCGTCCTGCACGATGGCAAGCAATTGCTGGCCGGGCTGCACCCGCGCGCCCACCTCGGCGTTCTTGCGGCCGATGCGGCCACTGACGGGCGCGGTGACGGTGGCGTAGCGCAGCTGCAATTCCGCATCGGCCAATTGCGCCGCCAGCACGTTCTTCTGCGCCAGTGCGACCGCGCGGGAAGCGGCGATGGAATCGCCCTTGGCCTGGGCGGCCCGGGACAGGTGCTGTTGTGCCTGCACGTCGGCCGCGGCGCCGTCGCGCGCCGCCAGCGCGGCTTCCAGTTCCGATTGCGACACCGACCTGAGCTGTGCGTTGCGCAATGCCTTCATCCGCTGTGCCTCGGCCTCGTGCCGCACGTGCTGCGCCTGGGCACGGCCCACCAGCGCCTGCGCGGCGCGGGCTTCGGCCGCGGCCTGCTTCACCTGCTCGTCGATCTGGCGGATCTGCTCGTCGGTGCGCGCAATTTCCGCCTTGATCTGCGCCACCCGCACCTGCTGGTCGGCCGGGTCCAGTTCCATCAGCACGTCGCCGGCGCGCACGGGCTGGTTGTCGGCCACCAGCACCTTCTGCACCGTGCCCTGGATGCGCGCGGAAATCGGACTGACGTGCGCGGCCAGGTAGGCGTTGTCGGTCTCTTCGAAGTAGTGGCTGCGCCAGGCCATGCGGCCCGCCACGGCCAGCAGGGCCACCAGCACGGCCAGCAGCATCAGGCGGCCTTTGCCGCGCTTGCCGCCCTTGCGGTCGGGCGACGGGGGATCCGCCGGCGCGGCGGGGTCGGTCTCGTGGGTCATGGAAGCGTGGCGTGCTGGAACGTGGGGGGGCCGGCCGGCCCGGTTTCATCGGGGCCGTGCCACAGCAGGCTGCCGATGCCCAGTGAAGCGAGCATGGGCTCGGCGATGGCGCGCAGCGCGCGGCCTTGCAGGATGGAGAAATGGTCCTCGTTCAGGGCCACCACCTCGGCCCGTGACGCACCCGGCGGCGTGAAGCGGCACAGCCCGGGAAAGCCCGCGCTGCGCGTGGCGCGGTACAGCCGCGTGGGCGTGGCCACCGGCTGGGGCGCGTGGCGCAGCAGGGCGTCGTAATTGGCCCGGTGCTCGGCCATCAGGGCCATGAATTGCGGCTCCGTCCACTGCCCAGCGGCATGGCCCGCTTCGCGCAACAGCGCCAGCGTGGCGGGCACCTGCTGCGTGGCGTCCAGGGCCGCCACATCGGCCAGTGCGGCGGGCAGGGGCGCCCCGCCCATCAGGTCGCGCACGAAGTTCTGCAGCAGCGCGTAGCCAGCCAATTCGTGCATGCAATCGCGCAGGGGTTCGTGGGTGGGTTCGCGCGCTTGTTCATGCCGTGGTTCGTGCGC
>CBIHPZ010000164.1:0-7353 GCA_966211865.1 uncultured Aquabacterium sp. | reverse complement strand
GCCAGTCCTCGCCCGCCTCGGCCAGCAGGGCCAGCGGCGCGCCCACCGGCAGGCGCTGGCCGGGCTGGGCGATGCAGGCGGCCAGCGTGCCGTCCTGCCACAGCTCGACGTCGATGGCGCCCTTCTGCGTCTCCACCACGCAGGCCACCTCGCCCTTGCGCAGCGCCTGGCCGGGCTCGGCATGCCAGGCCACGAACAGCGCGTCGTCCATGTCGGCGCCGAAGGAGGGCAGGCGCAGCTCGATCATGACGGCCGGCCCATCAGCGCATGCGCCGCGGCCACGATGCGGTCGGGGTTGGGCAGGGCCGCGTCTTCCAGGTGCTTGGCGTAGGGCATGGGCACCTCTTCGCTGCACAGCCGGGCCGGCGGCGCGTCCAGCTCGAAGAAGCACTGCTCGGCCACCAGCGCCATCACCTCGGCCGCCAGGCTGCCGGTGCGCCAGCCCTCGTCCACCACCAGCACGCGCCGCGTGCGCAGCGCGCTGGCGGCGATGGCCGGCACGTCCAGCGGGCGCAGCACGCGCAGGTCCAGCACCTCGGCGGCGATGCCTTCGGTGGCCAGGCGCTCGGCCGCGGCCAGGCAGCGCGGCAGCGAGCCGCCGTAGGTGATGAGCGACAGGTCGGTGCCCGGCCGCCGCACCGCGGCGTGGGCCAGGTCCACCGGCGCGGGCTCGCCTTCCACCTCGTCCTCCTGCGCCAGCAGCAGCGCATGCTCGAAGAGGATCACCGGGTCCTCGCACGGCAGCGCCGCCAGCAGCATGCCGCGCGCATCGGCCACGGTGGCCGGTGCCAGCACGCGCAGGCCGGGCACGTGGGCGTACCAGCATTCCAGGCTGTGCGAATGCTGCGCGGCCAGCTGGCGGCCGGCGCCGGTGCTCATGCGGATCACCACCGGCACCTTCACCTGCCCGCCGGACATGTGGCGCAGGGTGGCCGCGTTGTTGACGATCTGGTCCAGCGCCAGCAGGCTGAAGTTGACCGTCATGATCTCGACGATGGGCTTCAGCCCGTTGATCGCCGCGCCGATGCCGCAGCCGACGAAGCCGGATTCCGACAGCGGCGTGTCGCGCACCCGTTCGGGCCCGAACTGCGCCAGCAGCCCCTTGCTGACGGCGTAGCTGCCGCCATAACGCCCAACATCCTCGCCCATCAGCAGCACGCGCGGGTCGGCCGCCAGCGCCGCCTGCAGGCCCTGGCGCAATGCTTCGCGGTAGCTCAGGCGGGCCATCATGCGGTCTCCGCCGGCGCCGCCGCCGCGGTGGCGGGCTGCGGCGGCCAGGGGCCGCTCACATCGCGCGTCAGGTCCGCCAGCGGCTCCGGCGTGCCGGCCTCGGCGAAGGCGATGGCGGCCTTGATCTCCGCCGCCACGGCGGCTTCCAGCGCGGGCAGGTCGACCGCCCAGCCTTCGGCGTCGGCATGGCGCTGCAGCGCGGCGATGGGGCACTGCAGCTTCCAGCGCTCCACCTCCTCGCGGCTGCGGTACAGCTCGGCGTCGTACATCGAATGGGCGCGGAAGCGGTAGGTGCGGAACTCGACGAACTGCGGCCCTTCGCCGTCGCGCACGCGGCCCAGGGCGGTGCGCGTGGCCTGGCGCACGGCCGCCACGTTCATGCCGTCGACCGACTGCGCGCCCATGCGGTAGCTGCGCGCCTTGGCGCACAGGTCGGTGCTGGACTCGCTGCGCTCCAGCGCGGTGCCCATGGCGTACAGGTTGTTCTCGCACAGCAGCAGCAGCGGCAGGCGCCACAGCGCGGCCAGGTTGGCGGCCTCGTGGAACTCGCCCTCGGCCATCGCGCCTTCGCCGAACAGGCAGGCCGCCACCCGTCCGCTGGCGCGCAGTTTCTCGGCCAGCGCGAAGCCCACGGCCATCGGCAGTGCGCCGGCCACGATGGCGTTGCCGCCGTAGAAGCGCCGGTTGACGTCGAACAGGTGCATGGAGCCGCCGCGGCCATGGCTGCAGCCTTCCTTCTTGCCGAACATCTCGGCCATCAGCGCG
This sequence comes from uncultured Aquabacterium sp., assembly GCA_966211865.1. Taxonomy (GTDB): domain Bacteria; phylum Pseudomonadota; class Gammaproteobacteria; order Burkholderiales; family Burkholderiaceae_C; genus Pseudaquabacterium. Next base: position 5,358 of record CBIHPZ010000164.1, on the reverse strand, counting down.
CCCATCGGCACGCCGCGCGCCAGCGCGTGGCCGTGCTCGCGGTAGGTGGCGAGCAGGCTGTCGCCGGCCGCCAGTTCCGGCACCGCGCCGGCGGCCACGGCCTCCTGGCCGATGCACAGGTGCAGGAAGCCGCGGATGCGGCCTTCGCCGTACTGCTGCGCGCAGGCTTCTTCGAAGCGGCGGATGCGCAGCATCAGCTGCAGCGCCGCCAGGGCTTCATCGCGGTTCAGCGTCATGGCGCGGCCTCCAGCGTGGACGTGTCGCCTTCGGGCAGGCCCAGCTCGCGCGCGCGCAAGAGGCGCCGCATGATCTTGCCGCTGCGCGTGCGCGGCAGGCTGGGCGCGAAGTCGATCTCCTTCGGCGCCACCGCCGCGCCCAGGCGCTGCCGCGCGAAGCCCAGCAGCTCGCGCTTGAGCGCCTCGCCGGCCTCGCGGCCCGGCTTCAGCACGACGAAGGCCTTGACGATCTCGCCCACCGTGGGCTCGGGCTTGCCGATGACGCCGGCCTCGGCCACCGCGGCATGCTCCATCAGCGCGCTCTCGACCTCGAAGGGCCCGATGAAGTGGCCGGAGGACTTGATCATGTCGTCGGCCCGGCCGACGAACCAGTAGTAGCCGTCGGCGTCGCGGCGCGCCAGGTCGCCGGTGAGGTACCAGTCGCCCACGAAGGCCTGGCGGTAGCGCGGCTCGTTGTCCAGGTAGGCGCGGAACATCGACGGCCAGCCGCGCCGCAACGCCAGTTCGCCTTCCTGCTCGGGATCGACGATGAAGCGCAGCGTGCCGCCGGACTCGCGCCGCACGATGGCGGCGCTGACGCCGGGCAGCGGCTTGCCCATCGAGCCGGGGCGGATGTCCAGCGCCGGGGTGTTGGCGATCATGATGGCGCCGGTCTCGGTCTGCCACCAGTTGTCGTGGATCGGCAGGCCGAAGGCTTCCACGCCCCAGCGCACGGCCTGCGGGTTCAGCGGCTCGCCCACGCTGGCGATGAAGCGCAGGGCGGGGCAGTCATGCGCACGTGCGGCCGCGCTGCCGCCGCGCATCATCATGCGCACCGCCGTGGGCGCGGTGTACCAGACGTTCACGGCCTCGCGCTGCAGCGTGGCGTACCAGCGCTCGGCATCGAAATCGGCCTCGTCCAGCACCAGCGTGGCGCCGATGGCCAGCGGTGCCAGCACGCCGTAGGAGGTGCCGGTGACCCAGCCGGGATCGGCGGTGCACCAGTAGACGTCGCCCTCGCGCAGGTCCAGCGCCAGGCGCGCGGTGGCCACGTGGGCCACGATGGCGCCGTGCACGTGCAGCGCGCCCTTGGGCGCGCCGGTGGTGCCGCTGGTGAAGTGCAGCAGGGCGGGTGTCTCGGGGCCGGTCTCGGGCACGGTGAACGCCTCGCTGGCACCGGCCAGCGCTGCGCCCAAGTCGATGGTGCCCTCGGGCAGCGGCTGCTCGTCGTCGTGCAGCAGCAGCACGTGCCGCAGCGTGGCCAGCGCGTCGCGCATGGCCAGCACCTTGCGGCGGTAGAGGCTGCTGCTGGTCACCAGCACGCGGGCGCGCCCCAGGTTCATGCGGGTGGCGATGGGCTCCGGGCCGAAGGCGGAGAACAGCGGCGTGACGACGCAGCGCTGCTTCAACGCGCCCAGCATGGCGATGTGCAGTTCGGGCACGCGTTCCAGCAGCAGGAACACGCCGTCCCCGGCCGCCACCTGCAGGCCGGACAGCAGGTTCGCGAAGCGGTTCGTGGCCGCGTGCAATGCGCGGTAGGTGACATCGCGGCGGCCGCCGGTGCGGCCGATCCAGCGCAGCGCGCAACGGTCGGCAGCGGCGCCGGCGGCATGGCGGTCCACCGCGATCGCGGCGATGTTGATCGGTGCGCCCGCGGGTGCCAGGCGCTCGCGCTCGGCGTCCCAGCCGGACGGCCAGGCCGGCGTGGCCACCGCCTGCTTGCGGATCACCGGTTCATCGGTGCGGATGATGTCCATGCCCGCCTCCGGCGGCCGTGGGGCCGCGTTGTCCGACCCATGTTGGCGGCAGTGGCGGCCGGCTGCCTTGCGTATCCGCAAGCGGACGGCGCGGAGGCCGTGCCCAGCGCCGGGATTGCGCAGGCTCAATCGCCGATGCCGGTCCGCTGCCTACAGTGGCTGGCCCTTCGTTTCGACCATGACGGCCCTGCTGCGCCACTTCACCTCACCGTCCTTCTGGATCGCCTGGCTGGCCGCGCTGGCGCTGGCCGGCCTGCTGGTGTGGGCGGCCGGCGCGCGCTGGTGGAGCGTGGCCGTGGCCGCCGCGGCCGTGGTGGCGCCGCTGGCGCTGCTGCTGATCACGCACGCCGTGACGCGCGACTGACGGCGCGCATCCGGGCCTTCAGTCCATCAGGTAGGGCGCGAGCAGCCGCGGCTCGGTCTCCTCCAGCGTCTTGCGCGCCAGGCCCGCCAGCACCCGCGCGGCGGCCGGGGTCGCCACGTCCAGCCCCAGTCCGGCGCGCTGCGGCCAGGCCGCGTCCATTCGGAGGTAGCGGTCGCCGAGCCGGTCTTCCACCATGGCCTGCACGTGCTGCTGCTGCACCGAGATCAGCGTGAGGATCAGGCGCCCGTCGCGCAGCCAGCCGATGGCGCCGGCATCCGCCTCCAGCGCCTCGGCGGGCCGGTAGTGCAGCGTGGCCGTGCCGATCGACAGCAGGCGCAGCCGCGCCATGTCCAGGCCGATGAAGTGCTCGGCCTCGTGCAGGGCCACCTGGTCCGGGGCCACGGCAAACAGGCCGCCGTCGGCGAACAGCCGGCTGCCGATGCGCACCGCCGGAAAGTAGGCCGGCGCCGCACAGGCGGCCAGCGCCACGTCCACCGCGCGCAGGTCGCCGTCGCCGGCGGCCGCCACGGAATGCGGAGTCTTGAAGACCTTGGCACGGCAGCTGCCGATGTCCACCGCCGGCATCACCAGCGGATGCAGCGCATCGCCCAGGCGGCGGTCGCCCAGCTCGGCCTGCAGCTGTTCGCGCAGGGCCTCGCTGCCGTACTTCGGGCCCATCACCGCGCGGCCCAGGTCGATCAGCCGGCTGATGTTCCCGCCGGGCAGCGGCCGGCTGGAGAACACGCGCTCGCCCTGGGTGGTGAAGAGCTGCACGAGCCGCTCCATCGGCACCTCGAAGGCCAGGGCCAGCCCCAGCACCGCGCCGATCGAGGTGCCGGCCAGCAGGTCGAAGCAGCGGCCCAGCGGCCGGCCGGCGCGGTGCTCCAGCTCGGCCAGCACGCTGGCCGTGTAGAGGCCCAGGAAGCCGCCGCCGGACAAGGCCAGCACGCGCGGGCTGGCGCGGTGCGCGAAGGGTGGGGCGTCGACGGGAGGCGCGGGCATGGGCAGCGGCACGAAGGCAGTCCCACCCATGCTGTGCGCCGCCGGGCCCCGCGCGCTTGCGCCACGTCAAGCCGGTTGTTCGGCGCGGCACCTCGGGTGGCCGCTTGAGCAATCGCAAATGCGTGCACCGGCGCCTTTCCTAGACTGCATCAACGGATGCGGGGCATCCCTGCTCGGAGTCGGCCATGAACCTGTCGGATATCTGTACCCGCGCGGTGGTCACCTGCGACCGCAAGATGGGCGCGCAGGCCCTGGCCCGCGCGATGCGCGAGCGCCACGTCGGCGACGTCATCGTCGTGGATCCCTGCGAGGGCGGTGTCACGCCCGTGGGCATCGTCACCGACCGCGACCTGGTCGTGAAGCTCATTGCCGCCGGCGTCGATCCGGCCGAGTACTGCGCCGAAGACCTGATGAGCGGGGACGTCGTCACCGCCGTCGGCTCGGAAACCGTGTTCGACGCCATCTGGCACATGCGCCGCAGCAACGTGCGCCGCCTGCCGGTGGTGGACGCACGCAACCGCCTGCAAGGCCTGGTGACGCTGGACGACCTGACCGATGCGCTGGCGCAGGAGCTGTCGGCGCTGGCGCGCATCGCGCCCCGGCAGGCCGACCGCGAACAGGTGCGCATGGCGCTCTGACGGCGCGCCCGGGGCACCGCCATGCATGCCGGCGGCTGGCCTGCGCTGGCTTCCCTGTGGGGCGCCACCGTCGGCTTCGACGTCTGGGCGGCCAGCGTGGCCGCGCCCGGGCAGCTGGCCCAGCGCCAGGCCGCGCGCCTGGCCGCCTTGCTGCACGCGGCCGCCCACACCAGGCGTTATGCGCCACTGCTGGCGGGCGGAGATCCGGCGCGCGTGCCGCTGTCGGCGCTGCCGCCGACCGGCAAGCAGGAACTGATGTCCCGTTTCGCCGACGGCGTGGCCGACCCCGCGCTGCAACTGCCGGAACTGCGCGCCTTCCTGGCCGACCGCACGGCGCTGGGCCAGGCCTTCCATGGCCGCTACGCCGTCTGGGAAAGCTCCGGCAGCACCGGCGAGCCGGGCATCTTCGTGCAGGACGCGCGCGCCATGGCGGTGTACGACGCGCTGGAGGCCCTGCGCCGCCGACCGCTGCGGCCATGGGCCCGCCTGGCCGATCCCTGGTTCCTGTCGGAGCGCATCGCCTTCGTCGGTGCGGTGGACGGGCATTTCGCGTCCACCGTGTCGATGCGCCGGCTGATGCGCCTGCAGCCCGCGCTGGCGGCGCGCCTGCACCTGGTGTCCTTCCTGCAGCCCTTGCCGGCGATCGCGAAGGCCCTGCAAGCCATCGGACCCAGCATCGTCGCCACCTACCCCAGCATGGCGCTGCTGCTGGCGGAAGAGCGCCTGGCGGGCCGGCTGCAGGCCGACCCGGCGGAGGTGTGGACCGGCGGCGAGACGCTAACGCCAACCATGCGCGGCCGCATCGAGACAGGCTTCGGCTGCCCGGTGGCCGACAGCTACGGCCTGTCGGAGTTCCTGGCGCTGGCCGGCGAATGCCGCTGCGGCAGGCTGCACCTGAACAGCGACTGGGCCATCCTGGAGGTGCTGGACGGCCAGGGCCGACCGGTGGCCGAGGGCGTGCCCGGCGAGCGCGCCCTGCTCACGAACCTCGCCAACCACGTGCAGCCGCTGATCCGCTTCGACATCGGCGACCGCATCACCTGGCTGGGGCCCTGCGCCTGCGGCTCGCCGCTGCCGGCCTTGCAGGTGCTGGGCCGCTGCGACGACCTGCTGCGCCTGGCGGGCAGGCACGGGGGCGCGGCCGGCTTGTCGCCGCTGGCGCTGACCACGGTGCTGGAGGACGACGCCGGCCTCTTCGATTTCCAGCTGCGCCAGCAGGCCCCCGACCATCTGGTCCTGAGCTGCAGCGCCGCAGGACCCGACGCGCTGGCCGGCCTGCGCCACGGCCGCGCGGTGCTGCAAGCCTTCCTCGAGCGGCAGGGCCTGCGCGGCATCCACATCGATTGCCACGCGGGCCAGGTGCCGCAGCGGGGGCGCAGCGG
>CBIHPZ010000163.1:0-7359 GCA_966211865.1 uncultured Aquabacterium sp. | reverse complement strand
AGTGCTTCAGCAGCCGGCCGCGCACCATCGGGTACTTCACGCGGTTGGCGCTGTACAGGTACCAGGAGTAGGAAGCGCCGCGGGCGCAGCCGCGCGGCTCGTGGTTGGGCAGGTCCGGCCGCGTGCGCGGGTAGTCGGTCTGCTGGGTTTCCCAGGTGACGATGCCGCCCTTGACGTAGATCTTCCACGAGCAGGAGCCGGTGCAGTTGGTGCCGTGGGTGCTGCGCACGATCTTGTCGTGCTGCCAGCGGGCGCGGTAGGCGTCTTCCCAGGTGCGGTCTTCGCCGGTGGTGCGGCCGTGGCCGTCCGCGAAGTCCTCCTTGGGCTGGGAGAAGTGCGTCAGGCGATCGAGAAAGTGGCTCATTCGGGGGTCTCCGGGATTCAGGGCGCCGCGTTCACGCAGTGTTCAAGGCACGCACCAATGGCGTGCGAAGGAGGCGTCGCGCTGGGTAACGCTGCGTGAATGGCGGGTAACGCGGGGGTCAGCAGGGCATCGGCGCGTTCTTGCGGCTGTAGAACCACCAGGTGATGGCGATGCAGGTGACGTAGAAGACGATGAAGCAGTACAGGGCGGCATCGGCGCTGCCGGTCATCGCGATGGAGGTGCCGTAGCTCTTCGGAATGAAGAAGCCGCCATACGCGCCGATGGCCGAGCTGAAGCCCAGCACCGCGGCCGCTTCCTTGTTGGCGTCCTTCACCGCCTGCTCCTTCGCGGCGGCGCCCTTGCCGGCGGCTTCACGCTGGCGCTCGGTCAGGAAGATCACCGGGATCATGCGGAAGGTGGACCCGTTGCCGATGCCGGCGGTGGCGAAGAGGAAGAGGAACGAGACCAGGAAGCCGGTGAAGCTGCCGCCCTGGCCGTTGTGAGGCAGGAACTGCAGCACCGCCAGCACGCCCAGCGCCATCGCGATGAAGTTCCAGAAGGTGACGCGGGCGCCGCCCACCTTGTCCGACAGCCAGCCGCCCACCGGGCGGATCAGTGCGCCGACCAGGGGGCCCAGCCAGGCGTACTGCAGCGCGTTGATGCCGGGGAACTGGCTCTTGATCAGCAGCGGGAAGCCGGCCGAGTAGCCGATGAAACTGCCGAAGGTGCCCAGGTACAGCCAGCACATCCACCAGTTGTGGGCGCGCTTGAAGATCACGGCCTGGTCCGCGAAGCTGGCCTTGGCGTCCGCCAGGTCGTTCATGCCGAACCAGGCCGCCAGCGTGGAGGCGATGATGAACGGCACCCAGATGAAGCCGGCGTTCTGCAGCCACATCACCATCGGGCCGCCGGTCTTGGTGACGGCCTGCGGCTCGCCGCCCAGCGTGCCGAACACGCCCGCGGTGATCACCAGCGGCACCACGAACTGCACGATGGACACGCCCAGGTTGCCCAGGCCGGCGTTCAGGCCGAGTGCGGTGCCTTTCTGCGACTTCGGGAAGAAGAAGCTGATGTTGGCCATGCTGGAGGCGAAATTGCCGCCGCCGAAGCCGCACAGGATGGCCAGCAGCACCATCACCTCATAAGGCGTCGCGGGGTTCTGCACCGCGAAGCCGATGCCCACCGCGGGCAGCAGCAGCGACGCGGTGGAAATGGCCGTCCAGCGCCGCCCGCCGAAGATGGGCACCGCGAAGGAATAGAAGATGCGCAGGGTGGCGCCGCACAGCGCCGGCAGCGCGGCCAGCCAGAACAGCTGGTTGGTGGAGAAGCGGAAGCCCACCACCGGCAGGTTGACGACGACGACGGACCACACCATCCACACCGCGAACGCGAGCGTCAGCGCGGGAATGGAGATCCAGAGATTGCGTTTGGCGACCGACTGGCCGTCGGTGCGCCAGAAGCCGGCGTCCTCGGGGTTCCAGTGGTTGATGACGTGTGCAGCAGCCATGACGGGTTCTCCTTTCAGGAGGTTCAGGCTATGGAAGGGTTTGACGTGGCCGCGTCTTTCACGCGGCAGCAGAAGCGGGCGCTTCGGCGGAGCTTTCGGCGCTGGTGCGGCCGATCACCGGCGTGCGGCGCACTTCGGTGAAGTACATCCAGATCAGCGAGACCCAGACCACGCCGTACAGCAGCATGAAGGCCGAGGAACGCACGCCCGTCAGGTCCAGCAGCGCGCCGAACATGATGGGCAGCACGAAGCCGCCCAGGCCGCCGGCCAGGCCGACGATGCCGCTGATGGCGCCGATGTTCTGCGGGTACTCGTCGCTGACGTACTTGAAGACGCTGGCCTTGCCGAAGGCGAAGGCGATGCCCAGCACGGCCATCAGCGCGGTGAAGGCATAGACGTTCAGGCCGATGTGGAAGGTGCGCGCACCGTTGACCGTGACGATCGTGAAATCGGTCTGCGGGTAGCTCAGCAGGAACAGGCAGATCCAGCTCACCCACATCACCCACCAGGTGACGCTGTGCGCGCCGTGCTTGTCCGACAGCCAGCCGCCGATGGCGCGCAGCACGCCGCCGGGCAGCGAGAAGCAGGCGGCCAGCAGCGCGGCCACGCGGATGTCCAGGCCGTACTCGCCGACGTAGTACTGCACCATCCACAGGCTCAGTGCCACGTAGCCGCCGAAGACGATGCTGTAGTACTGGCAGTACTTCAGCACCTTGGGGTCCTTCAGCGCCTTCAGCTGGTCGCTGAACTTGACCTTGCTCGAGACGAGGTGGGTGGGGTCGCTGTGGCTGAAGAACCAGAACAGCAGCACCGTGCCCAGCATGACCGCGGCGTAGACCTGCGGCACCATGGTCCAGCCGAAAGCGACGACCAGGGCCGGCGCGATGAACTTGTTCACCGCCGCGCCCGAGTTGCCGGCGCCGTACACGCCCATCGCGAAACCCTGGCGGGCCTTGGGGAACCAGCGTGCGACGTAAGGCGTGCCGACCGAGAACGAACCGCCGGCCAGGCCGACGAAGAGGCCGATGACCAGGAAATGCCAGTACTGCGTGGCGTAGCCCATCAGCCAGATCGCGGGCACCGTCAGCGCCATCAGCAGCGCCATCACGATGCGGCCGCCGAAGCGGTCGGTCCAGATGCCCAGCGGCACGCGCACCAGCGAGCCGGTGAGCACCGGCATGGCGGTGAGCAGGCCGAACTCGGTGGCGTTGAGGTTCAGCGCCTTCTTGATCGGGATGCCGATGACGCCGAACATCATCCAGACCATGAAGCAGACGGTGAAGGCGAGGGTGCTGACGATGAGCACCGACAGCGCCTGGCGCTGGCGGGTGGCGGGTGCCGCCGCGGCGAGGGACGGGGTGGCGGCCGGCGCCTTGGCGGCGGACGGGTGGCGGGGCAGGGTGGCGGTGGGCATGGGTGCCTCCTTGGTTTCGGGCGCACTGTCCGCCCCGGGGCGGGGCCCGCTCTTGATGCGGCGCAAGCCTGGCCGGCTGCGGGCGGTGGACTAGTGCTTCAGGAGGAGGTCCACTGGCGCCCGGCCCCTCCGTCTGGCGGATGTTTCAGCGCCCGCGCGCCGAATTCCCGATCGGCGCCAGGGTTCAAGCGCCCGGCGGCGGACTGCACGACCCGGCCGGCGCGTACAGTTCCAGGGTTTGGCCGGCCCCGTCTTCATTCCTTCCTCAGCGGCATGCTTTCGACCCTCCTGCGCGCCATTGGCCTCCTGCTGCTGCCCCTGGCGGCCATGGCCCAGTCGTCCACGGTCCGCACGGACCAGGTCAAGGCCGAACTGATCGCCCACGCGCCCGAAGGCGTGGCGCCCGGCAAGACGCTGTGGCTGGGCCTGTTGATCGAGCACCAGCCGCACTGGCACACCTACTGGAAGAACCCCGGCGATTCGGGCCTGCCGACGCGGCTGGAATGGCAGCTGCCCACGGGCCTGCAGGCCGGCGAGATCGACTGGCCGCGCCCGCACCGCATGCCGGTGGGCCCGCTGGTGAACTACGGCTTCGAGGGCCGGCTGCTGCTGCCGGTGCCGGTCACCGTCACCGCCGCGCCGCTGGGCGCCAACGTCGACATCGCCCTGCGCGCCGACTGGCTGGTGTGCAAGGAGGTCTGCATCCCGGAGTCGGGCGAGTTCAAGCTGAAGCTGCCGGTGCAGGCCGCCACCGCTGCCAACGGCGCGCTGTTCGAAGACGCGCTGGCCCGCCGCCCGGCCGCGCTGCCCGGTGCCAAGGCCGAGGCGCGCGTGGACGGCAACGCCATCGCGCTGCGTGTTGCCGGCCTGCCATCGGCCTGGCGCGGCCAGCCGCTGGACTATTTCGCGGCCGACGCCGGCGTCATCGACCATGCCGCCAAGCCCGAGCAGCGCTGGGACGGCGAGCAGCTGGTGATGAAGGTGGCGCTGTCGCCGCAGCGCAGCGAAAGCCCCGCCCAGCTGCAGGCCGTGCTGGCCGCGCCGGGCGACAAGGCCGGCGTGCAGGTGGCGTATTCACTGGCCGGTGGCTGGCCGGCGGTGGCTGCCGCCCCGGTCGCTGGCACCGATCCCGCCGCCACGGCCGGCGGTGCGGCCCCCGTGGCCCCCGTGTCCCCTTCGGCCGCCGCGGCCGCCCCCGCCCCCGATGCGGGCAACATCGGCGCCACGCCGGTGTCGCTGGCCATGGCGCTGGTCCTCGCCTTCGCCGGCGGCGTGCTGCTGAACCTGATGCCCTGCGTGTTCCCGGTGCTGTCGCTCAAGGTGCTGGGTTTTGCGGCCCACGCCCACCACCGGCGCTCGCTGGTGGCCGGTGGGCTGGCCTACAGCGCGGGCGTCATCGTCTCCTTCCTGGCGCTGGCCTCGCTGCTGCTGGCGCTGCGCGCCGCGGGCGCCGGCATGGGCTGGGGCTTCCAGCTGCAGTCGCCGCCCTTCGTCGCGGGCCTGGCCATGCTCTTCATGCTGATCGGCCTCAACCTGGCCGGCGTGTTCGAGTTCGGCAAGTTCGCGCCCAGCTCCGCCTGCACCGCGCACCTCAAGCGCCCCATCGCCGACCACGCGCTGACCGGCGTGCTGGCGGTGCTGATCGCCTCGCCCTGCACCGCGCCCTTCATGGGCGGTGCGCTGGGCATGGCGCTGACGCAGCCCACGCCGCAGGCGCTCCTGATCTTCGCGATGCTGGGCGTGGGCATGGCCGCGCCCTACCTGCTGCTGGCCTGCTGGCCGCAAGCGGCGCGCTGGCTGCCGCGCCCGGGCGCCTGGATGGTGCGCTTCAAGGTGCTGATGGCCTTCCCGATGTTCGCCACCGTGATCTACCTGGTCTGGGTGATCGGCCAGCAGGCGGGCATGGACGGCGCGGCGGCGCTGCTGGCCCTGCTGCTGGTGGTGGCCTTCGCGGCCTGGGTCCATGGCACCACCGTGCGCAGCCGCACGCGCTGGGCCTGGCGCGGCGGCGCCGCGGCGCTGACCGTGGCTTTCCTGGCCTGGGCCTGGCCGTTGCTGACACGTGAAGTGAGCGGCGACGCGGCGGCGCCTGCCGTGGCCACGGCAGGTGCGGGCCAATGGGAACCCTGGTCCGCCGAACGCGTCGAGCGGGCGCGCGCCGAGGGCCGCCCGGTCTTCGTCGACTTCACCGCCGCGTGGTGCGTGACCTGCCAGTTCAACAAGCGCCTCACCTTGTCGAACAGCGCCGTGAAGGCCGACTTCGCGAACAAGGGCGTGCTGCTGCTGCGCGCCGACTGGACACGGCGCGACGAGCGCATCACCCGGGAACTGAACCGGCTGGGCCGCAGCGGCGTGCCGGTGTATGCGCTGTACGGGCCGGGCCAGGCCGCGCCGCGCATCCTGTCCGAGATCCTGTCCGTCGCGCAGGTGCGCGAAGCCGTGGCCGGCTGGCCGGCCGCCACGACGCAGCCCGCGCAGGGCAGCGGCCATGCACCCGAGGTGGCCGATGCGCTGGCCTCGGCCGCCCCTGTTGCGCCCGCCACCCCCCCGAGGAGCACGCCATGAAGCCGTGGATCGCCATCGTCACCGCCAGCCTGGCGCTGGGCAGCGCCTTCACCGCCGCCGCGCAGCAGGCGGTGGTCAACCAGCCAGCGCCCGCCTTCACCGCCAAGGACGCCAGCGGCAAGACCGTGAGCCTGGCCGACTTCAAGGGCAGGCACGTGGTGCTGGAATGGGTGAACCCCGGCTGCCCCTTCGTCCAGAAGCACTACAACAGCGGCAACATGCCCGCCACGCAGAAGGACGCGATGGCCAAGGGCGTGGTGTGGCTGAGCGTGGCGTCCACCGCGAAGGACGCCGGCGACTACCTGCCGCCGGCCGAACTGGCGAAGTGGCTGCAATCCAAGTCCGCCGCGCCCACGGCCACCGTGATGGACGAGGAAGGCAAGATCGGCCGCAGCTACGGCGCCCGCACCACCCCGCACATGTACCTCATCGACCCGCAGGGCAAGCTCATCTACGCCGGCGGCATCGACAGCAAGCCCAGCGCCAACCCCGCCGACATCAAGACCGCCACCAACTACGTCAAGCAGGCGGTGGGCGAGGCGACGGCCGGCAAGCCGGTCTCGCAGGCGCAGACGCAGGCCTACGGCTGCTCCATCAAGTACGCGTCCGGCGCCTGAACCCGCCGGCTGCGCGCGGCGCAGGGCCGATGCTTTGCGCCGCACGGTGCCCTGCGGCGATACCGCCGCGGTCCTGACGCCGGACGTACGCGGCCAGCGTGCCGCCGCCTCTACCATGCGCGAGCCCGATGCCGGGCTCGACCACGGGAGAGGACATGGACCTGCGACTGGCGCTGCACGACCTGGCAGCGCAACACCGGCTGGACGCCGACGCCACACGGCGCCTGCACGAACTGGCCAATCTGGAACGTGAACCTGCCGCGCTGGCGCGGCTGCTGCCGCGTGGCGTGGCGGTGCTGGCGGCCGTGCTGGGCGGGCTGGGGCTGATCTTCTGGGTGGCCGCCAACTGGGACACGCTGGGCCGCTTTGGCCGCTTCGCGCTGCTGCAAGCGGTGTTCGTCATGGCCTGCCTCATCGCCGCCTGGCGCCCGGGGCTGCGTGCGCCGCTGTTGTTGCTGGCGCTGCTGGCCATCGGGGGCTTGTTCGCCCACTTCGGCCAGACCTACCAGACCGGCGCCGACCCGTGGCAGCTCTTCGCGTTGTGGGCCGTGCTCGCCCTGCCGCTGGCCTGGGCCGCGCGCAGCGACGTGCTGTGGTCGCCCTGGGTGCTGGTCGCGATGACGGCGGTGTCGCTGTGGGTGCAGGCGCACACCGGCCACCGCTGGCGTGCGGAGCCGCATGACCTGGCGGCGCACGCCATCGGCTGGGCCGTGGCGCTGGCCCTGGTGGCAGCCCTGGCGCCGGCCTGGCGACGCGTCACCGGCGCCGGCGTGTGGGGCCTGCGCACCGCGCTCGTGCTGGCGGTGGTGCTGGTCAGCGCCAGCGCGCTGGGCGGCCTGTTCCACCGCGAGGTGGCGCCGCACTACCTGCTGGGCCTGCTGCTGCTGGCGGG
>CBIHPZ010000162.1:0-7386 GCA_966211865.1 uncultured Aquabacterium sp. | reverse complement strand
CCGGCACCCGCCATGGCCGCCACCCCCCTCCCCACGCTCACCGACGCCGACCTGGCGCAGATGTTCGAGCTGGCCCCCGTCTCGCTGTGGCTGGAGGATTTCAGCGGCCTGAAGGACCTGTTCGAGCGTTGGCGCGCCGGGGGCGTGACCGACCTGCGCAGCTGGCTGCTGGCCGACCGCGCGCGGCTGCGCGAGTGCACGCGGCAGTTGAAGGTGCTGGCGGTGAACCGGCGCACGCTGGAGCTGTTCGGCGCCGCCACGCCCGACACGCTGCTGGCGAACCTGGACCGCGTGTTCCGCGACGACATGCTGGACCACCACGTGGAGGAGCTGGTGCAGCTGTGGTGCGGCGCCCTGGCCTACAGCAGCCACACCGTCAACTACACGCTGGACGGCCGCCGCCTGGACGTGCTGCTGCAGGTGCGCGTGCTGCCCGGCCACGAGGCGCGCTGGGACCGCGTGCTGCTGTCGCTGGAAGACCTGAGTGCGCGTGAAGAGGCGCGCCGCGCGCTGCAGCGCAGCGAGCGCTATGCGCAGGGCCTGTTCGAGCATTCGCCGGTGTCGCTGTGGGTGGAGGACTTCAGCGCGGTGAAATCGCTGATCGACGAAGTACGCGGCCAGGGCATCACCAACTTCCGCACCTTCACCGATGTGCACCCGGAGTTCGTCGAGCGCTGCATGGCCGAGATCCGCGTCATCGACGTGAACCGGCAGACCCTGGCCATGTTCCGCGCGCCGGACAAGGCCACCTTGCTGAAGCGCCTGCCCGACGTCTTCCGCGACGAGATGCGCCGCCCCTTCACCGAGCAGCTGATCGAGCTGTGGGAAGGCAAGCTGTTCCAGCAGCGCGAGACGGTGAACTACGCGCTGGATGGCGAGCTGCTGCACGTGCACCTTCAGTTCGCGGTGCTGCCCGGCCACGAGGACGACTGGTCGCTGGTGCAGGTCTCGCTCACCGACATCACCGCGCGCAAGAAGGCCGAGGGCTACCTCGAGTTCCTCGGCAAGCACGACGCGCTGACCAAGCTGCGCAACCGCAGCTTCTTCGACGACGAGCTGAACCGCCTGGAGCGCAAGGGCACGCACCCGGTGGCGCTGCTGGTGATCGACCTGAACGGGCTGAAGCAGGTCAACGACGAACAGGGCCACCGCGCCGGCGACGCGCTGCTGCGCCGCGTGGGCGAGGTGCTGGCCAAGGCGGTGGAGGCGCCCGCCACCGCGGCGCGCATCGGCGGCGACGAGTTCGCGGTGCTGATGCCCAACGGCGATGCGCACGCGGCGGAATCACTGCTGGCGCAGCTGCAGGAGCTGGTGGAGCTGAACAACCAGTTCCACAGCGGCCACCCGCTGCGGCTGTCGATCGGGTTTGCGGTGTCGATGCCCGGCGAACGGCTGGAGGCCGCGCTGCACCGCGCCGACGGGCTGATGTACGAGCAGAAGAAGGCCTTCCACGCGGCGCACGATCGCCGTCGTTCATGACCGAGCACGCGCCGCTGATCGGCGTCGACTTTTCCAGCCGCCCGACGCGCCGCAAGCCCATCGTCGCCGCCACGGGCAGGCGCCACGGCGCGGTGCTGAAGCTGGAACGGCTGGACCGCTTCGAGACCGACACCGCCTTCGCCGCCTGGCTCGCCGGCATGCCGGCCTGGGTGGGCGGATTCGACCTGCCCTTCGGCCTCTCGCGCCCGCTGGTGGAGGCACTGGGCTGGCCGACGGACTGGGCGGCGAGCATGGATCATTACGCGCAATTGACGCGGCCAGTGATCCGCGACACCTTCGCCGCCTTCTGCGATGCGCGCCCGGCGGGGTCGAAGTTCGCGCCGCGCGCCTGCGAGGCCCCGGCCGGCTCCAGCCCGTCGATGAAGTGGGTCAACCCGCCGGTGGCGTACATGATGCACGCCGGCGTGCCGCTGCTGCGCGCGGCCGGCGCACACTTCCCCGCGCATGAAGCGCCACGGCCCGGCGCGCCGCGCATCGCGCTGGAGGCCTACCCGGGCCTCACCGCGCGTGAACTGCTGGCCCGCCGCTCCTACAAGAGCGACGACGCGGCCAAGCAGACGCCCGATCGCCTGATCGCCCGCAAGGACCTGGTGGACGCGCTGGAGCAGGGCCGCTCGCGCCTGGGCCTGCGGCTGAAGCTGACGGCCGCGCAACGCGACGCGCTGGCCGCCGATGGCTCGGGCGATTCGATCGACGCGGTGCTGTGCCTGCTGCAGGCCGCGTGGGCCCAGCAGCAGCCGAACTGGGGCCTGCCCGCGGGCGTGGACCCGCTGGAAGGCTGGATCGTCGGCGCTTGATTCACGCGCACTGCGCTTGATTCGCCCGCGCCGCGCGTGAGGCGGGCACCCTGCGCCCCTGCGTGGCCTGTTTCGCGCTGTCGACGGCCCACGCTGCGCCTGAAGCCAAGTCCAGGACGCCCGCGGCCAAGCGCAGCGCCACGCCAGCCCGTAGACTGCGCGCCGCCGTGACCCAGCCCCTCCACGCCCTCATCGATTTCGCCTCGCCGCAGGCCGGCATCGCGCCGCTGCGCGCGGCCTTTGGCGCACCGCTGCGCGTGCTGGTGGCCCACGCGCCGGCGGACGTGCGCGCCGTGCTGGACGCCGCCGAGGCCGAGGCCCGCGCCGGCCGCTGGTGCGTGGGCTGGCTGCGCTACGAGGCCGCCTCCGCCTTCGACCGCGCCTTCGTCACGCACGCCGCCGACGGCCCGCTGGCCTGGTTCGGCGTGCACGAGCAAGCGCTGCCCCTGCCGCCGCCCGAGCCCGACGACGCGCTGGCCGAGTGGCACGGCCAGCCGGCGCGCCCCGCGTTCGACGCCGCCATCGCCGAGATCCACCGCGCCATCGCCGATGGCGAGCTGTACCAGGTGAACCTGACCGCGCCGCTGCAGGGCCGGCTGCGCCAAGGCGGCGCGCGCACCTTGTTCGACGCGCTGCGCCGCGCCCAGCCGCAGGCGCTGGCCGCCTACATCGACAGCGGGGCCGAGCAGGTGCTGTCGGTGTCGCCCGAGCTGTTCTTCGACTGGCGCGACGGCGTCATCGAATCCCATCCGATGAAGGGCACGGCACCGCGCGGCGCCACGCCCGAGGCGGATGCCGCGCTGGCCGACGCCCTGCGTGCCTCGGCCAAGGAGCGGGCCGAGAACCTGATGATCGTGGACCTGATCCGCAACGACCTCTCGCGCATCGCCGAGGCCTTCTCGGTCAGCGTGCCGCGGCTCTTCGAATGCCAGGCCTGGCCGACGGTGTGGCAGATGGTCTCGGTGGTGCGAGCGCGGCCGCGCGCCGGCACCACGCTGGCGGACGTGTTCGGGGCGCTGTTCCCCTGCGGCTCGGTCACCGGCGCGCCCAAGGTGCAGGCGATGCGGCTGATCCGCCGGCTGGAGGCCGGGCCGCGCGGCGTGTACTGCGGCGCGGTGGGCGTGCTGCAGCCCGGCGGCACCGCCACCTTCAACGTGCCGATCCGCACGCTGCAGCTGCGCGGGGATGCGCTGCGCTGCGGCATCGGCAGCGGCATCACCGCCGACGCGCGGGCCGAGGGCGAGTGGCAGGAATGGCGCACCAAGCGCGCCTTCGTCGAACGCGCCAGCCGGCCCTTCGAGCTGCTGGAGACGATGCGGCTGGACGGCGGCGTGCTGCACGAACGCGCGCTGCACGGGGCGCGGCTGGCGCGCGCGGCCGCTCACTTTGGGTTCCAGCACGACGGCGCCGCCGTCGATGAGGCGCTGAACCGCCTGGCCGCCACGCACCCGAGCGGCCTGTGGCGCGTGCGCCTGCTGCTGGACGCGCGCGGCCGGCCCACGGTGGAAGCGCATGCCCATGCCGCCACCAGCGGCACCCCCCGCGTGCAGCTGGCCACCAGCCCCCTGGCCGAAGCCGGCAGCGAGTTCGTGCGCTTCAAGACCACGCGCCGCGCGCACTACGACGCGCTGGCGCCCACCGAGCCCGGCGTCTTCGACACGCTGTTGTGGAACGCCCGCGGCGAGCTCACCGAATTCACCCGCGGCAACCTGGCGCTGAAGATCGGCGGCCGCTGGCTCACCCCGCCGCTGGCCTGCGGCCTGCTGGACGGCGTGGGCCGCGCCGCGGCGCTGCGCGATGGCCTGCTGCAGGAAGCGGTGCTGCGGGTGGACGACCTGCGGCGGGCTGAAGGCCTCGCTTTCGTCAACAGCCTGCGCGGCTGGATCGAGGTGGCGCTGCGGTCCTGAAGAAGCCTGCGGCGGCCTTCGGCCGCGCCCGATGGGGCACGCGTGAGCAAGCCGCAGGCCTGGAGAGCGGCCTCCGCCGGGCCCGCCTTCGCCGGTTTTGACCTGGATCAAAAGCCGCGTGCGCCGCGCCGGGCCCAATGACGACTGCACGCCGCCGCATGGCGCCTGGTGCCGCCGGCAATGGGGCCGGGCCGGCTGATGTCCGAGGCGAATCTCTGGCCGATGGGGGCGGGCACCGGCATCCAACACCGAGGACATGCGCGACCTTCCCGACTCCCCCGCCAATGCGCCGCGCCTGGCGGCTTTCTACCGCGCGCTGTCCGACATGAACCAGGCGGTGGCGCATGTCTCCGACCCGATGGGCCTGTACGAGCGCCTGTGCGGCATCGCCGTGACGGCCTGCGGCGCCAGCATGGCGTGGATCGGCCTGATCGCCGATGGCGAGGTGCGGCCGGTGGCCTGGGCCGGCGCTGCGCGCGAGTACACGCATGGCCTGAGCATCCGCTGCCCGCCACCCGAGGCGGCCGACGCCGACCTGGGGCCGACCGCGCACGCGCTGCACACCGGGCGCCCGACCCTCAGCAACGACTTCCATGCCGACCCGCGCACGCGGCGCTTCCGCGAGCGCGCGCTGCGCTTCGGCGTGCAGGCCTCCGGCGCCTTCCCGATCCGGCGCGCGGGGCAGGTCATCGGCACCCTGAACCTCTACTTCGGCCGCACCGGCAGCTTCGACGACGCGCTGGTGGAACTGGTGGAGCAGCTGGTGCTGGACCTGTGCTTCGCGCTGGAGCACATCGACCGCGAGGCCGCCCGCGCCGCCGCCGAGCGCGTGGCCAAGGAGCATGAAGGCCAGCTGGTCGCCATCGTGCAGACCGCGATGGACGCGATCATCTCGGTCGACGCGCGCTTCCAGGTGGTGCTCTTCAACGGTGCGGCCGCCCGCATGTTCGGCGTCAGCCCGGAAGCGGCGCTGGGCCAGCCCCTGGACCGATTCCTGCCGCCCGAGGTGGTGAACCTGCACCGCCAGCACCTGGCGGCCTACGCCCGGCACGGCGCCACGCGGCGCATGGGCGGCGAAACCCGTGAACTGACGGCCCTGCGCGCCAACGGCGAGCGTTTCCCCATCGAGGCCTCCATCTCGCGCACCGGCAGCGGCGAGCGGCTGCTGATGACCGTGATGGCACGCGACGTGACCCAGCTGCGCCTGAGCGAAAAGGCGCAGCTGGCGCGCGCGGCGGCCGAGGCGGCGAACCAGGCCAAGACGGAGTTCCTGTCGCGCATCAGCCATGAACTGCGCACGCCCCTGAACGCCATGCTGGGTTTTGCCCAGCTGCTGCGCGCGGAAGACCGCGGCGCGCTGGGCGCGCGCCAGCGCGAGCAGCTGGACCTGGTGCTGCAGGCCGGCGCGCAGCTGCGGCTGCTGGTCGACGAGATGCTGGACATCTCCCGCATCGAGGCGGGCCGCATGCGGGTCACGCACCGCGACTTCGAGCTGTGCGAGCTGCTCGACGGCGTGCTGCGCATGTGCGCGCCGCAGTCGCTGGAGTTCGGCGTGCGGCTGGAGGCCGGCTTCAGCGAGGACCGGCGCGTGCTGATGTGCACCGACCCCGACCGCCTGCGCCAGGTGGTGGTGAACCTGATGTCGAACGCGATCAAGTACAACCGGCCCGGCGGCTGGGTGCGCCTGGAGGTGGAGACCGATCGGCACTTCGTGCACGTGCTGGTCCGTGACAACGGGCTGGGCATGTCGGAGGCGCAGCGCGAGCAGCTGTTCCAGCCCTTCAACCGGCTCGGGCGCGAGTCCAGCGGCGTGGAAGGCACCGGCATCGGGCTGGTGCTGGCGCGGCAGCTGGCCAGCCTGCTGGGCGGCGAGATCACGCTGGACAGCCGCGAGGGCGACGGCACGCTGGCCCGCCTGACCCTGCCGGCCACCGACGGCCGGCCGCTGGCCACGCCGGCCAGCCCGGACAGCATGGCCGAGGGGCCGCCGGTGGCCGGCCGCGTGCTCTACATCGAGGACAACCCGATCAACGTCATCCTGGTGCGGCAACTGCTGTCGCGCTGGCCCCAGGTGGAGCTCTTCACCGCGGACGACGGCACGGCCGGGCTGGCGCAGGCCGCGGCGCTGCGGCCCGACGCGGTGCTGCTCGACATGCAGCTGCCGGACATGCCCGGCCTGTCCGTGCTGCGGCAGCTGAAGGCCGACGAAGCCACGCGGGGCATCCCGGTCGTCGCGCTCTCCGCCAGCGCCACGCCGCCGGAGGTGGAAGCCGCGCGCGCCGCCGGCGCGGCCGACTACTGGACCAAGCCGATCGACTTCGAGGGCTTTCTCTCGGGCATGCGGCAGCTGCTCCAGGGCGACGCCGGACGCGGCCCGCCCGCATGAAAAGCTTCGCGGCCTCTCAGGGCACCGAGAACTGCGCCAGCTCGCGCAGCGCGTCCACCAGCCGGTCGACGTCGGCCTCGGTGTGGGCGGCGCTCAGCGTGATGCGCAGGCGCGCGCTGCCTTCCGGCACGGTGGGCGGGCGGATGGCGGGCACCCACAGGCCGCGCTCGCGCAGACCGTCCATCACCGCCAGCGCGGCCTGGTTGCCGCCGATGATCAGCGGCTGGATCGGCGTGGTGGACGGCGCGAGGTGCCAGGGCAGGCCGGCCAGTCCGCTGCGCAGCCGCGCGATCAGGTGGCGCAGGTGGGCGCGGCGCGTGTCTTCCGCCTCCACCACGCGCAGGCTGGCGCGCAGGGCCTGCGCCAGCGCGGCCGGCGCGGCGGTGGCGAAGATGTAGCTGCGCGTCTTCTGCAGCAGCCACTCCACCAGCGTCGCATCCCCCGCCACGAAGGCCCCGGCCACGCCCAGCGCCTTGCCCAGCGTGGCCATGTACAGCACCCGGCGCGACGCGGTGGCACCGGTCAGGCCGGCGGCGGCCAGCGTGCCGCGGCCCTGCGGACCTAACACGCCAAAGCCGTGGGCGTCGTCGATCAGCAGCAGGGCGTCATGGCGTTCGCACAGCACCAGCAGCGCACGCAGGTCGGCGATGGTGCCGTCCATGCTGAACACCGCGTCTGTGATCACCAGCTGGCGGCGGGCGCCGCTTTTCGCCAGGTTGCGGCCAAGACCCTCGAGGTCGCCATGCGCGTAGCGGTGGATGGTGGCGCGCGACAGGCGCGCGCCGTCGATCAGGCA
>CBIHPZ010000161.1:0-7412 GCA_966211865.1 uncultured Aquabacterium sp. | reverse complement strand
CGGCCAGGCGCGCCACCAGCAGGTCGGCCAGGGTGTCGAAGCGGTTCGAGAAGGAGAGGGTCAGCATGCAGGAAGGATTCCGTCCCGCATGATAGGGAGCCGCTTCTCCCGCGGACGAGAACCGCGTTGCTCGCGCGGGTGGGCCGCACGGTTCATGCGCCCGAAAGACGCGGCCTTCAGCGGGCCGCCGCCAGCCCCTTCAGCAACGTGACCCAGTGCTGCAAGCGGGCATCGGCGCGCTCGTGCCCTCGCCCGGCATCGTCCGCGGCCCGGCTTGGCGTGGCCACCAACGCGCGGACCGCCTCCGCCACGTCTTGCGCGAAGGCCTGCGGTTCGCCGCGCCACGTCACCACCCGATGGACCAAGCCGAGTTGCGCGGCGCGGCGCGCGTTGATGGCCTGCTCGGGCTGGTCGGTGAGCAGCAGCACGATGGGCTTGCGGTAGACCGCCGCGATGGACAGCGCGGCCATGCCAGGGGCGGAAACGATGCAGGCGCTGTGCGCCGCCGCCTCGACCCAGCGTTCGTCCTGCGCGCGCCAGCCTGGGCGCCGTGCATAGCCCTCGCCCACCAGGTGGGCCTGCAGGCCTGCGGCGGACAGGCCTTGCTCCAGGCCCTCGGCGAGCGTGGGCTGCTTGAAATGCGGGTTGAGGTAGACGGCCGCCTTGCCCGGCAGCGTGTGCCCGGTGCGTTCTTGCGCCGGCTTCACCACGGCCACGGGCGTGGCCAGCCGGTGGCTGCCCAGGCCATCGTGCTGGGGCTCGCCATATGCAAAGTCGTGCTCGATGCGCCCGCGGCTGCGGCCGATCTGCCACGCCACGATGCGGCCGAACAGTTGGGCCACGGCATCCGGCAGGCGCTGGTGGAAGTTGGTCTCCAGCGCGTGCCGCAGGCTGGCGCCGTACACATGCACGACCTTGCGCCGCCAGCGGGGCATGGCGCCCATGAAGAGCAGCGCCGGGTGGAACGAGTCATTCACCACCAGGTCGGACGCGCGAAGCCAGGCGCGCAGGCGCACGATGTCGCGCGGCATGCGGCCGGGCCGGAACACGTAGTGCGCCACGTTGCGGTCGGTCTCGCGGCGCTGCATGTTCTGCAGCGCGTCGAACTGCACGGCGTAGTGGCGCGAGAGCACGGGGGCCTCGATGCCGAAGCCGGCGAGAAAGCGCGCGCCTTCGTCGGAGGTGGTGATGACCTGCACGCGCGCACCTGCCGCGCGCAACGCATGCGTCAGCAGCTGCGCTCGCATCAGGTGGCCACGCGCATCGGCCGTGGCGAGGTAGGTGATGCGCGGCGCTGTGGCCTGGGGCATGGCGGACACGGGCATGGGCTCCGCTCAGCGCGCCGCGCGCGTGGCACCGCCGCGCAGCCGGAGCCCGACCCCGGCGATCCACATGCCGATGGCGCCCGTGACGCCAAACCGGCGCTCGTTGGCGCGAGCCTCGCGCAGCAGTTGCGCCAGGTGCGCTTGCTCATGCGGTGCGACGCAGCGCTGCAGGGTGTGGCTGCACATTCGGGTGTGGCGCTGCTCGTCGGCCAGCACGCCGGAGAGCAAGGCATGCAAGGCGTGGCCCGGACCGATGAGATCGCAGTGGCGTTCAAGGATGCGCACTGCCGTTTGCTCGGCCGTCAAAGCGATGGCATAGGCGGGCACCAACGCGCCTGCGCCGAAATGCGGCGCATGGCGCTGGATCAGCGACTGCCAACGTGCAAGTTTTCGGCGGCTCAGCCAATCGGGCTGCGCGGCGGGTTCGTGCGCCGTGCCCGCTGGCCGGGCGCCACCGCGCGCGGCAATGGCCTGCGCGAACAAGCGTGCGTGCCTTTCTTCGTCGGCCAGGTGTTGGTCGCATTGGCGCAGCAGCCAGGCGGGCGCATTGGCGCGCATCTGGCGCTGCAGTGCCTGCTCGGATGATTCTTCGCCCACCAGGTACAGGCGCAGCAGCAGTCGTTCGCCGGCGCGGCTGGCATGCAGCTGCCGAAGGGCGGCGCGCTTGACGTGGTGCACCAGCCGCGCCTGCAAGGCGGGCCAGCCTTGCAGTGCCGGAGGCAGCAGGCCATCGAGGCTCGCGACCAGCGCGGCCGGTGTCGTGGCGGCCGAGCCCGCAGCCGGCAGAGTGGCGTCAGTGTCCATGGGCCCGAGGAGTCGCTGCCTGCGGGTGCTGTTGCCATCCCAGGGCCAGTCCGACAAAGCTGCCTTGCAGGAAGGCGCGTGCGGCGTCATCGGCGCCAGCGAATTCCTGCTGTTGGTCGCCATAGCCCACGTAGCCCTTGCCATTGACTGCGCCGACCCGCAGCGTGCCGTGCTGCGGCCAGGCTTCTTGCATCAGCGGCTGCACCACCGGCACGGTGTCGAGGCCATAGAGAAACAACTCGCGCCGTATCACGTCGTGCGGAATGCGGCTGCTCAGGGCGCGCAGTTCAAACGACCAATTGCCGCTGCGCAATGCGTCGCTCACGCTGGGCTTCGCGCCGGCGGCGTCGGGCGCTGCGTCAAACTTCGCACGCACCACCGGCACGGCCAACCGGCCCAGGCCCAGGGTCACCGTGATGTCGGGGTTGCCGCCGGCCGCGGCGCGGCTGTCGTCCATGTGGACGAATGCCTTGGCCAGGCGCGCGGCCAGCGAGGGCGAAGACACCGTTTTGTCGATCGTCGCGGGCGTCAGCAGCACCCGCTCACCTTTCTCGTCATGGACGATCACCCGGTAGGGATCGATGCGGACATGGGTGAAGGTCCCGGCCACGGGCGCATGCGCATGGCTGCTGATCGACCATCGGCCGCCGGCGCGGCTGAGCAGCGCATGGAAGGTCAGGGGCACCCGCTGGCCGCCCGGCGCCTGGCCCGTGCCTTGCAGCAGCACGTCGGCCACCACGGTCTTGTCGCCATACAGGCGCGTGTTGTGGAAGTGGATGGTGTGCAAAGCGCTGTCGAGCGTGGCGCGCGTAGCGGTGTCGTCAAGCGCGATGCGGTTGCATTCACCCGTCGGCGCCAGCGCGGCAAAGGGGCAGCCACTGTCAGATCGGAAATTGAACAGGCCGCGGCCTGTGAATTCGCTGGCGAGCGCCGTGGTGTTGGCGCCTGCCAGCAGCAGCGCGGCCAGGCCTGCGGCCATGGAAGGGGTGGCAGCGCTGCGCAATGCGCGCCGTGGGCGGAGGATGTTCATGGATGGGGGTGGCGCAAGGAGCGCCGCTGCCGGTTCAAATAACTGTTGTAGTGACCGGTGAAGTCACCGGTGCAGCGGTACACGCCGAGGCTAGCGATGGTATGACAGCGCCTGCGCGTCGGCAGGAACGCCACGGCTCGTGTTCCAGCCGATGCCGCGCGCGAAGGCACCCAGCATGTCGATCGTGGAAAAGCCCAGGACCAGGGCCACGCCCGCGAGCCATCGCAGGCCACGGAGCGGCGGCAGGTCCTGGCGGTTGAGCGCACGCACGCTGTAGCTCAGCCGGCCCAGCAGCACGCACAGCGGGCCGATCGGGCCGCTGCGGGCCAGCCACTGCCAGCGCGGCGACGCGTAGCTGCGCAGCAGGAAGGGGGTCAGCGCACAGGTGTCCTGCCCACGCAGCCAGCGCAGCTTGAGCGTCTCGGCGCGCGTGTCGGGCAGGCGGTGCACGGTGTGCGCGGCGGCGGCGTAATGGATGGGCACGCCCGCCGCCTTCAGCCGCATGCCCAGCACCTGGCAGTGCGCGCGGTACACGCCGTCGAGTGGCTGGTAGCCGTATTGCGCAAACACCTCGCGGCGGAACACCACGTTGTTGGCATAGAAGTTCTTCGTGGCACCGGCGTGATCCGGATTGGGGAAATACATGAAATCGATGGTCGTCAGCGCGGTGCCCACCACGTTGGCCGCGTAGCTGGTGCGCCCGGCCACCACGGCGGGTGCGTCGGCGCGCGTGAAGGGCAGCAGCATCTGGCGCAGCCAGTCGGCGTCGGGCAGGCAGTCGGCGTCGGCGAACAGTACGTGGGTGCAGTGCTGCGCATCGGTGGCCGCGAAGCCCGCGTTCTTGGCCTCGTAATAGCCCATGGACGCGTCAATGCGCACGAAATCGATGGGGCGGCCGGCCGTCCGGCTCACCGCTTCACAGGTGGCCGCGCTCAGGCCATCGTGGGTGATCACGACCTGCGCCAAGGACGCGAGGGGGACCGTCTGCCGCGCCAGCAAGGCCATCAGTCGCGCAAGGCTGGCGCCGGCGCGGTCTTGTGCGTCGGCACCGCCGCGCAGGTTGTTGGTTTCGAGGACCAGCGCGCAATGCGCGGCCATGTGTTCGGGCATCATCGACTTCCCCCTGACTCTCGTGAATGCTGCGTCTTGGCTTTATCGCACATCCCCTGCCACCCACCCGCTCGCACGGACCGACCCATGAAGATCGGCATCTTCGGCGCCGGCTACGTGGGCCTGAGCCTGGCGGCCTGCCTGGCCGAGGCAGGGCATGCCGTGTGGTGTGCCGATGCCGATGGGGCCCGCATCGACGGCCTGCAGCGCGGCCAGCTGCCGCTGCACGAACCCGGCCTGCCCGCACTGGTGTCCGCCGGCCTGGCGGCCGGCACGCTGCGCTTCACCAGCGACGAACGCGCGGCCTGCCTGCACGCCGACGTGCTGTTCATCGCAGTGAACACGCCGGCCGACCCGCAAGGCCGGATCGACCTTCGGCATGTGCTGGCGGTGGCGCAGGCCATTGGCCGGCACGTCGAGCGCGACGCGCTGGTGGTGTGCAAATCCACCGTGCCCGTGGGAACGGCCGATGAGGTGGAAGCCGTGCTGCGCGCCGAACTGGCACGGCGCGGCGCACGTCACCGCGTGGCCGTGGCCGCCAATCCCGAGTTCCTGCGCGAGGGCGCCGCCGTGCTGGACTGCCGCCAGCCCGACCGCGTGGTGATCGGCTCGAAAGACGCCTGGGCCATCGAGCTGCTCACTCGGCTGTACCGGCCCTTCGTGCAAGAGGATCGACAGTTGATCGTGATGGACCGCCGCTCGGCCGAACTCAGCAAGTACGCGGCCAACGCCATGCTGGCGGCGCGCATCAGCTTCATGAATGAAATGGCGCTGGTGGCCGAGCAGGGCGGCGCCGATATCGAACAGGTGCGCCGTGCCATCGGTGCGGACCGGCGCATCGGTCCGGAGTTCCTCCGTGTCGGCGTCGGCTACGGTGGCTCCTGCCTGGGCAAGGACCTGCGGGCACTGGTGCGGATGGCCGCCGCGCCGCTGCCGCTGCTGTCGGCGGTCGAGTCGGTGAACGAGGCGCAGAAAGGGCGGCTCTTCGCGCTGATCGCGCGGCATTTCGAGCACCGCCTGGCGGGCCGGACCATCGCCGTCTGGGGCCTGGCCTTCAAGCCCGATACCGACGACATGCGCGAAGCGCCCAGCCTGACGCTGCTGGCGCAATTGCGAGCCGCCGGCGTGCAGGCGCGGGTCTATGACCCGGCGGCCATGGCGAATGCGCGCGCGCTGGTTGGCGAATGTGGGCAGGTGCATTGGTGCGCCAACGCCGACGAGGCCCTTCACGGGGCCGATGCCCTGGCCCTGGTGACCGAATGGGACGAATTCCGCCGGCCCGACTTCGACCACATCGCGCGCACACTGGCTCGCACGTCGGCGGCCCCCGCGCTTTTTGATGGCCGCAACCTTTACGAGGCAGCAGAAGTCGAGGCGGCCGGTTTGGCCTACCACGGCTTCGGCCGGGTTTCCGGCCACGTCGCCGGCCGAATCGGTGCCGTGACGTGCTGACGCCCATGCACGCACACCAGCCGCGGCTGAGTTATCGGCAGGCGTTGATTGCCGCCTTGGGCCTGGTGGTGGCGCTGCTCGTGTTCGTCACCACCCAGCGGCTGTGCCTGCCCCGGTTCGATTTTTCCAGCGCGGCCGACATGCGCATTCCCTTCGTGCCCGCGAGCTGGTATGTCTACGTCTTGTTCTATCCCTTTGTCATTGGGACTGCCTTGCTCGCGTGCCCGGAACGCTTCGCCATGTTCATGACGGCGGCGGTCCTCGCCTATGCCGTGGCGCTGTGCTGCTTCCTGGCGTTTCCTGAGTTGGTGCCGCGGCCCGACGTGGCGTCCATCGACGATGCGTTCCTGCGCCAACGGCTGGCCCGCATGTGGCTCATCGACCGGCCCACCCATGGGTTTCCCAGCCTGCACGTCACCTTCACGCTGCTGGCCGCGTGGATGCTGCGTGGCCACCGCCTGGGCTGGGCCATTGCGGCGATCGGGGCGGCGATTTCGCTCTCCACGCTCACCGTCAAGCAGCACACATGCGCCGATGTCGCCGGCGGCACGCTGCTGGCGCTGCTCTCGGGCGCCATCGCGCAGCGGCTTGCCGCGAGGAGTGCTCGTTGATCGAAGGCCATGGGAATGGACATGGCGCGCTGGCCACGCTTGTTGCAACGCCACCCGGCGCCCGGCTTGACGACCCCGGCCTGTTCCGGCGCCAGCCCTGGCGCGCCTGGTTGGCATTGCTGATGGATTGGGGCTTGATCGCTGGCGCGTTCGCGATGGCGATCATGGTCGATCGCTGGCCGGCGTACCTGCTGGCCGCCGTTCTGATCGCACGCACCCAACTGGCCCTGGCCGTCATGATGCATGAGGCCGCGCACGGGCTGCTAACCCCATCCAGGCGCGTCAACGACATCGTGGGGCAGCTGCTCGCGGCGGGGCCGCTGTGCCTGTCGCTGCGCACCTACCGCACCGGGCACCTGCGCCACCATGTGAACCCGATGGTGCATGACGACCCGGTGGCCGTCATCTTCAACATCACGGACTACCCGGTTTCGCGCCGCCGCCTGCTGGGCCGCCTGCTGGCCGACATCACGGGCTGCACGTACGCCGTCGGCGTGTGGAACGCCTGTCGCGGCGCCCATTCCGAACTGCTGGCGACGCCGAAGTCGCGGCGATGGCGCTGGTTCGAAGCGGCCTCTTTCCTGGCGCCCAACCTGCTCATGGCGGGCGTGCTGGCCTGGCAAGGTGAATGGATGCTGTACCTGGGGCTGTGGGTCTTGCCATCGGCAACGCTGCTGCCTTTGCTGGGTCGCATTCGCGCCATCATGGAACACGCGGGATTCGGCCCCGAGGCCGACCAAAGCCGCAATGCCCGCACCATCGTGCGGCCGTCGCTGCAGACCTTCTTCTTCGGCCCGCACGCGATCCACTACCACATCGAACACCACCTGTTCGTGCGGGTGCCGTTCTATCGCCTGAAGGACGTTCATGCTGCCCTCATGGCGCGCCGCGCGTTGCCTGCGGCCAACCTCTATCGGGGTTACGGCGGGGTGTTGAGGGATGTGAGCCATCCTTGAAGGCGGCGCGTGCTGCAGCCTCGCAAGGGGCGCGTACAGTGTGCGCCATTCGTTTGCCGAACCGATTCATTCGATGGCCAAGACCGACCGCGTCTACAAGATCGAGATGCTGATCCGCCACCGC
>CBIHPZ010000160.1:0-7413 GCA_966211865.1 uncultured Aquabacterium sp. | reverse complement strand
GCCACGGCGGCCAGTTCACGGCGCCAGAGCAGCTTGGCCAGAGACGCGGAGATCACCCCGAGGCCCAGCCCAGGCGCGATCAGGTTGAAGAGGTGAATGAGGGCGTCGAACGGACCCATGCGGTGGGTTCTGGCCCGGCTGCGCGGCTTTGCGCTGCGTCAACCCCGGCCGGCCCTTCAATGCGGTGGCAGAAGCTGCAAATTCTATAATTCGACCCGCTATGAGCGTGTTCGCCCTCGGCCTGAACCACGTGACCGCGCCGGTGGACCTGCGCGGTCGCTTTGCGTTCACGCCCGAGCAGCTGTCGCCCGCGCTGCGCGGTTTCCGCGAACGCCTGCGCCGTGCGCTGCCGGAAGCGGCGCTCTTGTCCACCTGCAACCGCACCGAGCTCTACGTGGCCGCCGAGCCCGCCGCCGTGCGTGAACTGGTGGCGCCGGCCATCGACTGGCTGGCCACCCACGGCGGCGTCAGCGGCGACGAACTGCGCAGCCACACCTACGTGCTGGAACAGCGCGACGCCGCGCGCCACGCGTTCCGCGTCGCGTCCGGCCTCGATTCCATGGTGCTGGGCGAGCCGCAGATCCTCGGCCAGATGAAGCAGGCGGTGCGCGAGGCCGACGCCGCCGGCACCCTGGGCACCACGCTGCACCAGCTGTTCCAGCGCTCGTTCTCGGTCGCCAAGGACGTGCGCAGCTCCACCGAGATCGGGGCGCATTCCATCAGCATGGCCGCCGCCTCCGTCCGGCTGGCGGCGCAGCTCTTCGAAGACCTGAAGGACATCCGCGTGCTGTTCGTCGGCGCGGGCGAGATGATCGAGCTGGTCGCCACGCACTTCGCCGCGCGCACCCCGAAGGCCATGGCCATCGCCAACCGCACGCTGGAGCGTGGGGAGAAGCTGGCCACCCGCTTCGGCGCGCAGGCCATCCGCCTGGCCGACCTGCCGCAGCGCCTGCACGAGTTCGACGCCATCGTCTCCTGCACCGCCAGCACCTTGCCCATCATCGGGCTGGGCGCGGTCAAGAGCGCCTTGAAGGCCCGCCGCCACCGCCCGATGTTCATGGTGGACCTCGCGGTCCCGCGCGACATCGAGCCCGAAGTCTCGACGCTGGACGACGTCTACCTCTACACCGTCGACGACCTCTCGACCCTGGTTCAGAGCGCCGGCGAGAAACGCCAGGCCGCCGTCGCGCAGGCCGAGGCCATCATCGACGCCGGCGTCCTGAGCTTCAGCCACTGGCTGGACCAGCGCGCCAGCGT
Organism: uncultured Aquabacterium sp.; assembly: GCA_966211865.1. Lineage (GTDB taxonomy): Bacteria > Pseudomonadota > Gammaproteobacteria > Burkholderiales > Burkholderiaceae_C > Pseudaquabacterium. The sequence goes on along the minus strand of CBIHPZ010000160.1, from coordinate 6,156 downwards.
GCCGCTGATCCAGGCCCTGAACGCGCAGGCCGACGAGTGGCGCGGCGCCGAGATCGCCCGCGCGCGCAAGCTGCTGGCCAAGGGCGCCGACATCGACAGCGTGCTGGAAGCGCTGTCGCGTGGCCTGACGCAGAAGCTGCTGCACGGCACGCTGGCCGAGCTGCACGCCAGCGAGGGGCAGCAGCGCCAGCAGATGGCCGACACGGTGTCGCGCCTCTTCCTGCGCCAGGCCTCGCGCAACCCGGCGGACGACCAGCGCTAGCTTCGCTGTCCTGCGCCCGCGCCGGCCGCAGCCGCGCGCGGCCGTGGGACCATGCACAGATGATTGACGCCTCCACGCCCACTTCGTTCGCCGTCCACCCAGGCGCGTCAGTGCCTGCTGGCGGCCGGGCAACACCGGCATGAAAGACGCCCTGCGCCACCAATTGCAACGCCTCGGCATGCGGCTCGCCGAGCTGGATGCGCATCTGGCGGACCCGCAGCTCACCGCTGACATCCAACGTTATCGCCAGGTGGCGCGCGAACAGGCCGAGGCCGCCTCGGTCGTCGAGCGTTTCCGCGCCTACGAGCAGCGCGAGTCCGACCTGGCCGCCGCGCGCGAGATGCTGGCCGACCCCGAGATGGCCGAGATGGCGCGCGACGAGATCGCCGCCGCGCAGGCGGACATCGAACGCCTGCACGCCGAGCTGCAAACCGCCCTGCTGCCGCGCGACCCCGACGACGCGCGCAATGCCTTCGTGGAGATCCGCGCCGGCACCGGCGGCGAGGAATCGGCCCTCTTCGCGGCCGACCTGGCGCGCATGTACCTGCGCTTCTGCGAACGCCAGCGCTGGCGCACCGAGGTGATGAGCGAAAGCGCGTCCGACCTCGGCGGCTACAAGGAACTGGTGCTGCGGGTGGAAGGCGACGCGGTCTATGGCCAGCTGAAGTTCGAGTCCGGCGGCCACCGCGTGCAGCGCGTGCCGGAGACCGAATCGCAGGGCCGCATCCACACCAGCGCCTGCACGGTGGCCGTGATGGCAGAACCGGACGAGCAGGCCGAGGTCACGATCAACCCCAGCGAGCTGCGCATCGACACCTTCCGCGCCAGCGGCGCCGGCGGCCAGCACGTCAACAAGACCGATTCAGCCATCCGCATCACCCACCTGCCGACCGGCATCGTGGCCGAGTGCCAGGACGACCGCTCGCAGCACCGCAACAAGGCCAAGGCGATGGCCGTGCTGCTGGCGCGCCTGCGCGACAAGGAGCGCGGCGAGCGCGAGGCCAAGGAAGCCGCCACGCGCAAGAGCCTGGTCGGCAGCGGCGACCGGTCCGACCGCATCCGCACCTACAACTTCCCGCAGGGCCGGCTCACCGACCACCGCATCAACCTCACGCTCTACAAGCTCGGCGCCATCATGGACGGCGAGCTCGACGACGTGATCGCCGCGCTGAAGGCCGCGCAGGCGCAGGCACAGCTGGCTGCCCTCGAAGGCGCGGCTTGAACGCGGGCGCGCGCACCGTGGCCGAGGCGCTGGCCGCCGCGCGCGCCGCGGGCCTGGACCGCCTGGATGCCCAGCTGCTGCTGGCCCACCGTCTGGGCCGGGACCGCGGCTGGTTGCTCGCGCACGGCGACGATCCCCTGGCGCCCGATGTCCTCGTCCACTTCGAGGCCGACGTCCAGCAACGCGCCGACGGCGTGCCGCTGGCCTACCTCACCGGCGTGCGCGAGTTCCACGGCCTGGCGTTGCAGGTCAGCCCCGCGGTGCTGGACCCGCGGCCTGACACCGAGACGCTGGTCGACTGGGCGCTGGAACGGCTGGCGCACGACGGCGAGGAGCAACCGGCGGTGGTGGACCTGGGCACGGGAAGCGGCGCGGTGGCGCTGGCCATCGCGCACCGTTGCCCGCAGGCGCGCGTAACCGCGACGGACCTGAGCGAGGATGCCCTGGCCGTGGCCAGCGCCAATGCTCGCCGGCTCGGCTTGCCCGTCCAGTTCGCCGCCGGCCCCTGGTGGTCCGCCGTGCCGGGACAGCGCTTCTCGCTGGCGGTCTCCAACCCGCCCTACATCGCCGGCGACGACCCGCACCTGCCCGCACTGCGCCACGAACCGCTGATGGCGCTGACCCCCGGCGGCGACGGCCTGGACGCAATCCGCACCATCGTGGCCGGCGCCGCCGATGCGCTGAAGCCCGGCGCCTGGTTGCTGATCGAGCATGGCTGGGACCAGGCCGACGCCGTCTGCACGCTGCTGCGCGCCGCGGGTTTCATCGACGTGCAAAGCCGCCACGACCTCGCCGGCCATGCCCGTTGCAGCGGCGGCCGCCGGCCATCGCCGTCAGGCGCGCGTGGGCCTTCGGCCACAGAGGAAAAATGACGCGCGAAGTCCACCTTCCTCATGAGCACGAACGGGCCCAAGCGGCGTAGTATTTCCAGCACGGCCTCGCTTCGAGGAGACAAGCATGCGATGGACCCTTGCACTGGTTCTGGGCTTGTCCGCCCTGCCCGCGTTCAGCGCCGGCAGCGGACTCACCGCGCCGCCTGAGGCGCTGAGCCAGTCGCGCTGGCATGCCCGCATCGAGGTCGACACGGAGCCGCTCTACGGCCCGTCGTTCGGTCCATCGGCCGGCCAGCCGCTGGGCCAGTCCAGCGCGGTGCAGATGACGCGCTTCCTTGGCGACTACCACCTGGACACCCTCAAGTTCGGCCAGACCAGCGGCCTGCGCCTGACCAGCGGCCTGCTGCTGAACCAGCGCGCTTCAGCGCTCAGCGTCGACAACAGCCGCAATGCCTGGCCCTACCTCGGCATCGGCTACGCCGGCACCGGCCAGAGGGGCGACTGGGGCTTCAGCGCCGACCTGGGCCTGGCCGCGCAGAACCCCGGCGCGGTCGGCCAGCTGGGCCGCGCCTTCAACGGTGACATGGGCTTCGGCGATGCCCTGCGCGAACTGCGACTGCAGCCGGTGGTGCGCCTGGGCGTCAGCTACAAGTTCTGATGCCCCGCCGGGCGGCCCTCGTGACGCCCGCGGCACCGCGTGCCATGTCGGTACGCAAGGCTCGGGCATGGGCTTTGCCGTATAACCCCGCCTGGCTTCCAGTACACAGAGTGATCATGAGCGACGTTCAACAGCGCATCGACGACATCGTCAAAGGTTCCCGCGTGGTGCTTTTCATGAAGGGCACCAGCCAGTTCCCCATGTGCGGCTTCTCCGGCCGCGCCATCCAGGTGCTGAAGGCCTGCGGCATCAACGAGCTCACCACGGTGAACGTGCTCGAAGACGACGCGATCCGCCAGGGCATCAAGGAATACGCCAACTGGCCCACCATCCCGCAGCTCTACGTCAACGGCGAGTTCGTTGGCGGCTCGGACATCATGATGGAGATGTACCAGTCGGGCGAACTGCAGCAGATGCTGACGGCGGCGTGATTTGCCGGTAAGCGAAGCAGCGCGGGCTGGGCGTCCATCGGCGCCCATCGGGCCGGGCCGCAGCCCGTCGGCCGGCCGTGCACGGCCAGCCTCGGGCGAGACCCCCACGTGAGCCGCCTCGTCGTCGGCATCACCGGTGCCAGCGGCGCCATCTACGGCGTGCGGCTGCTGCAGCGGGCTCGTCTGCTGGGCGTCGAGACGCACCTTGTCGTCACGCCGGCGGGGGTGCTGAATGCCCATCACGAACTCGGCCTCGACCGCGGCGCGCTCGACGCGCTGGCCGACCATGCCTACGCGCCGGCCGACGTCGGCGCCTGCGTCGCCAGCGGCAGCTTCGCCACCGCCGCCATGGTGATCGCGCCCTGCTCGATGAAGACGCTGGCGGCCGTGGCGCATGGCTTCTCGGACAACCTGCTGACCCGCGCCGCCGACGTCACCTTGAAGGAGCGCCGGCCGCTGCTGCTGATGGTGCGCGAGACGCCCTTCAACCTCGCCCACTTGCGCAACATGACCGCGGTGACGGAGATGGGCGGCATCATCTTTCCACCGCTGCCGGCCTTCTACCACCGGCCCTCGTCGATCGACGAGCTGGTGGACGACACGGTCGAGCGGGTGCTGGCGCTGCTGGGCAGCCCGCAGGCCACGCCCAAGGCCTGGAACGGCCTGCGCTGAATGGTCGCCTGCGTCGTGGGTGCCGCCGGCGCGTGCACTGCTCGGCAGGCCTGCAGAAGGAAGACTCGACTCGCCGTCAGCGCTGCCCCGGCATCAGCCACTGCTGCCGCGCCGCGAACACCGCATTCGGATACTCCGCGCGCCCGCGGCTGCCGTTGTAGCGGCCCAGCGCGAGGAACAGGTCACCACGCTCCATCGTCAGGTAGTGGCGCAGGATCACGCAGCCGAAGCGCAGGTTGGTCTGCATGTGGAACAGGCGCGCCGGATCGCCGTCGCCGATCACCCGGGTCCAGAACGGCATCACCTGCATGTAGCCGCGCGCGCCGGCCGAGCTGATGACGTACTTGCGAAAGCCGCTCTCCACCTGCACCAGACCCAGCACCAGCGCGGGTTCCAGGCCGGCACGCGTGCTCTCGTACCAAAGGGTCTCGAGGAATTCGAGGCGCACGTGCGCCTCGGACTTGCGCTTCTTCAGGCGCTCGCTCATGGCGCCCAGCCAGCGCAGGTAGGCCAGGCGCTGCTCGATGTCGGTGAAGCTCGGCTTGGGCGGTGCGCTGCTGGCGATGGCCGCCGACAGCGCCGTGCGGATCGAATCGGCCAGCGGCTCTTCGGCCTGCGCGCCGGCCCGGGCGGCGCGCGGCGGCAGGCCGCAGGCGAACGCAGCCATCGCCAGCAGGCTGGCGCGGCGGCGCGGGCCCGTCATGCGCCGAGGCGCTCCTTGACCAGCGCGGCGGCCTCGGCCAGCGGCGCCGTGGTGGCTTGCGCTTCGCGGCGGCCCTGCAGTTCCACCGTGCCGGCCTTCAGGCCACGGTCGGAAATGACGATGCGCTGCGGCACGCCGATCAGTTCCCAGTCGGCGAACATCGCGCCGGGCCGCTCACCGCGATCGTCCAGCATCACGTCGATGCCGGCGGCCTGCAGCGCGTCGTGCAGCTGGTCGGCCGCCGCGCGCACCTCCGCATTGCGGTCGTAGCCGATGGGGCAGATCACCGCCGCGAAAGGCGCGATGGACGCCGGCCAGATGATCCCGCGCTCGTCGTTGTTCTGCTCGATGGCCGCGCCCAGCACCCGCGTGACGCCAATGCCGTAGCAGCCCATTTCCATCAGCTGCGGCTTGCCGTTCTCGTCCAGGTAGGTGGCGTTCATCGCCTTCGAGTACTTGGTGCCGAGGTAGAACACATGGCCCACCTCGATGCCGCGCTGGATCGCGAGCAGGCCTTGGCCGTCCGGCGAGGGGTCACCGGCGACGACGTTGCGGATGTCCGCCACCAGGTCGGGCTCGGGCAGGTCGCGGCCCCAGTTGGCGCCGGTGAAGTGGTGGTCGGCCTCGTTGGCGCCGCAGACAAAGTCGGCCATCGCGGCCACGGTGCGGTCGGCGATGACCTTCACGGGCTTGCGCAGGCCGATGGGGCCCAGGTAGCCGGGCTTGCAGCCGAAGTGGTCCTCGATCTCGGCCACGGTGGCGAAGCGGAAGCCGTTCTTCAGGCCGGGCACCTTGCCGGTCTTCACTTCGTTCAACTCGTGGTCGCCGCGCACGAGCAGCAGCCACACCGTGGTCTTCGTGATGTCGCCGGCTTCGTTCAGTTCGTCGGTGGCCAGCACCAGTGACTTCACGGTGCGCGACAGCGGCAGGCCCAGCAGCTGCGCCACGTCCGCGCAGGTGCTCTTGCCCGGCGTCGGCGTCTTCTGCAGCGCCTCGGTGGCCACGGCGCGCGGGCCGGGCGAGACGCCTTCGGCCAGCTCGATGTTGGCCGCGTACTCGCTGGTCGGGCAGTACACGATGGCGTCCTCGCCGGTCTCGGCGATCACCTGGAACTCCTGCGACAGGTCGCCGCCGATGGCGCCGGAATCGGCCGCCACCGCGCGGTACTCGAGCCCGAAGCGGTCGAAGATGCGGCGGTAGGCTTCGACCATCACCTGATAACTCTTGGCTGCAGCGGCCGCGTCACGGTCGAAGGAGTAGGCGTCCTTCATCGTGAACTCGCGCCCGCGCATCAGGCCGAAGCGGGGCCGGCGCTCGTCGCGGAACTTGGTCTGGATGTGGTAGAAATTTTTCGGCAGCTGGCGGTAGCTGCGCA
>CBIHPZ010000159.1:0-7445 GCA_966211865.1 uncultured Aquabacterium sp. | reverse complement strand
GTTGTGGCCGTACCACCACTGCACCATCGCGTCCTGCACGCCGGCGTAGGCCGAATAGCTCTTCCAGAAGCTGACCGGCATGGCCGCGCTGTTGACGATGTGCAGCAGCGCCACGGCGATGATGAAGGCGCCGAAGAACCAGTTGGCCACGTAGATGTGGCGCACGGTGCGGCGGCCGATGGTGCCGAAGAAGACGACGGCGTAGGCGACCCAGATCAGGGCGATCAGGATGTCGATCGGCCATTCCAGTTCCGCGTATTCCTTGCCGCTGGTGATGCCCAGCGGCAGCGTGACGACCGCGGACAGGATCACCAGCTGCCAGCCGACGAAGGTGAAGCGCGCCAGCCAGGGCGCGAAGAGCCGCGTCTGGCAGGTGCGCTGCACCACGTGGTAGGACGTGGCGAAGAGCGCGCAGCCGCCGAACGCGAAGATCACCGCGTTGGTGTGCAGCGGCCGCAGGCGGCCGTAGCTGAGCCAGGAAATGCCGAGGTTCAGCTCGGGCCAGGTCAGCTGCGCGGCGATGATGACGCCGACCAGCATGCCGACGAAGCCCCACAGCACCGAGGCCAGGGCGAAGCCGCGAATGGGTCCGTCGTCGTAGACCGGACCGTGGGTGGCGGTGGAGGGAGTGGGGGCCATGGGCACCTCTTAGTTCAAGACCATCGGATTCACCGGTGGAATTGTTCGGCGGGGGGTGCCGGCGGGGCTTGATCGCTGTCAAGCCACGGGCTTGCCGCGGCTCATTCCCGAGCGGTCTGGTCGGGCTCGGCCTTGCTTGTCAGCGTGGTGTCATCCGCGGGGGTGACGTCCATCAGGATGCGTTCGCCTTCGACCTCGAGGTTGTCGAACTGGCCACCGGACAGCGCGTTGGCGAAGACGGCGAGGATGACGAAGACCAGCACCGCGGACATGGGGACGAGCAGGAAGAGGATGTCCATGGGTGGGGTCCGGAATCAGGATTGGGCGGCCACGGCGCCGGGGCCGCGCAGCCGCGCGGCATTCATCATCACCAGCAGCGAACTGGCCGCCATGCCGATGCCCGCCGCCCACGGCGGCAGCCAGCCGACGATGGCCAGCGGCACGCTGATGGCGTTGTAGCCGGCGGCCCAGGCCAGGTTCTGGCGGATCACGCGCAGGGTGGCGCCGGCCAGGCGGCGGGCTTCCGCCACCTCGGCCAGTCGCGCGCCGGGCAGCGTGAAATCGGCCTGCGCGTGCACCAGCGGCGCACCTTGGCCGATGGCGATGGAGACGTCGGCCTGCGCCGCCACCGGACCGTCGTTCAGGCCGTCGCCCACCATCACCACGCGGTGGCCGGCGGCCTGCATGCGCTGCACCCAGCGCTGCTTGTCCTCGGGCGTGGCGCCGGATTCAATGTCGGTGATGCCCAGCGCGGTGCCGACGCGGCGCGCGGCCTCGTCGCGGTCGCCGGACAGCAGCGCCACGCGCAGGCCCAGGGCCTGCAGCTCGGCCACGGCGCGGCGCGCATCGGGGCGCAGTTGCTCCGCGAAGGCGAAGCGGGCCAGCAGACGGCCATCCACCGACAGCCAGGCGGTGCTGACGCCTGAAATGGGCGGCAGCAGCGCGCCGCAGGCGCCGGGCAGGGCGAAGTCCTGGCGGCCCAGGCGCCACAGGCGGCCATCGGCATCGCGGGCTTCCAGGCCTTGGCCCGCACGCTCGTGGATGTCGGCCAGCGGCGCGGCGGGGGCGGCGGCGACCTTTCCAGGGGCGGCCTCCGCGGCCGCCACCACCACCGCGCGCGCCACGGGGTGCAGCGAGCCGCCCGCCAGCGCGGCCGCGTGCGCCAGCAGGTCGGCCTCCTCGCGCTCGGCGCTGCGCTCCAGGCGGTCCACCCGCACCAGCTGCAGCTGGTCTTCGGTCAGCGTGCCGGTCTTGTCGAAGACGGCCACGTCGCAGGCCGCCAGCTGTTCCAGCGCCTCCGGCCGGCGCACCAGCAGGCCGCGCCGCGCCAGCGCGCCGGTGGCGGCCAGCAGGGCCGACGGCGTGGCCAGCGACAGCGCGCAGGGGCAGGTGACGATCAGCACCGCCACCGCCACCCACACGCTGCGCGCGGGGTCGATGAACTGCCAGGCCAGCGCCGCGGCCAGCGCGGTGGCCAGCACCGCCGCCACGAAGGGGCGTGCGAAACGCTCGGCCGCCTGCGCCGCGGCCGGGCGCTGCTGCGCGGCCTGCTCCATCAGCGCGACGATCTGCGCATAACGTGTATCGGACGCGGCCTTGTCCACCACCATCACCGCCGCGCCGCTGCGGTTGTGGCTGCCGGCGATCACCGCATCGCCGGGGCCGCGGCGCTGCGGCGTGGATTCGCCGGTGAGCAGCGCCTCGTCCACCGCCACCGTGCCTTCGAGCAGGCGGCCATCGGCCGGGAAGGCCTGGCCGGCCAGCACGCGCACGCGGTCGCCGGGGCGCAGGCGGTGCGGGGCGACGCTTTCGCTGCGGCCGTCGGCCAGCAGGCGCTCCACGGTCGCCGGCAGGCGCTGCACCAGGCCTTCGATGGCACGGGCCGCGGCATTGCGCGCGCGCTGCTCGAGCCAGCGCGCACCCAGCAGCAGGAAGACGAACATGGTCAGCGAGTCGAAGTACACCTCGTGGCCGAAGATCCCGCCGGGCGTGAAGGCGGCGCCGCTGCTGGCGATGAAGGTGACGACGATGCCGAGCGCCACCGGCACGTCCATGCCCAGGCGGCGCTGCTTCAGGTCGCGCCACGCGCCGGCGAAGAAGGGCTGCGCCGAGAACACCAGCACCGGGATGCTCAGCAGCCAGCCGGCCCAGTTGAGCAATTGCAGCTGGTCCGGCGTGATTTCGCCGGGCGCGGCCAGGTAGGCCGGGGTGGCGAACATCATCACCTGCATCATGCAGAAGGCGGCGACGAAGAGGCGCCACAGCGTCTGCCGGCCGGCGCGGGTTCGTTCGGCCTCGGCGGCGGCGCCGTGCACCGGGTACAGCGCGAAGCCATCGGCCTGCAGCATCGCGGCCAGCGCGGAAATGCGGGCCTGCTGCGGGTTCCAGCGCAGCAGCAGGCGGCCGCTGGCCGCGTTCACCGTGGCCGCGGCCACGCCGGCTTGCGCCTGCAGCTTTTCCTCGATCTGCAGCGCGCAGGCGGCGCAGGTGATGCCTTCGATGCGCAGCGCGGATTCGGCCAGGGGCGCGCCGTCACGCCCGGCCACCGGCCGCGTGAACTGCGCTTGTTCGTCGGGGTCATCCCAGGCCAGGGCCTGGTTCAGGGCCACGGCGGCCATGCCTGATCCTCACGCCCACCATGGGCGGCGGGCGGATGATCGGCGGCCGCTGGGTGTGGGGGTTTGACGTGCGTCAAGCGGCGCGGCGCCGCCCGCCGGGTCACGGCGGGTGACGCCGTTCCGCCGGCAAGCGCCGCACGGCGCGATTCGGCGCCGGTGGCGTCAGTCGAACCCGCGCAGCGGCAGCCGCGTGCGCTGCAGCCAGTTGGCCGGCGAATACGCGCAGCGGCCGTCGGTGGCATGCAGCGTGTAGGCGTGGCGCGACCGGGCCGAGCGGTTGGGCGCGCTGTAGTGCGGCAGCAGGCCGTGGAAGCAGACCAGCGTGCCGGCCTCGACCTCCACCGGCACCGCCGCGCCGGCGCCGGGCCAGGGGGTGTCGTCCAGCGTCTCCATGCGCACCTGGTCCCCTTCCCGCACGAAGCGTTCACGCAGCGGCCCGCGGTGGCCGCCGGGCTGCACCCACAGGCAGCCGTTGTCGCGCGTGGCGTCTTCCAGCGCGAACCAGAACGCGGTGACGGAGCTGGGCGTGGTGTCGAAGAAGGTGGCGTCCTGGTGCCACTTCACCTCGCCGCCGATGCCGGGCTGCTTGAAGATGTACATCGACTGCCAGAGCCGCGCGTCCTGCAGGCCCAGCTGCCGCGCCAGCGCGGCCAGGCTCGGGCCCCGGGAGAAGCGCTCGAACACCGGGTCCAGGTCGTGCATCGCGTGGCCGATCTTGTTGATCGACAGCGCCTTCGGCTGGCGCAGCTCGCCGTTCGCGTCGAAGGCTTCCTCCTCGAAGAAGCAGTGGATGCCTTCGGCCGAGGCGAGGAAGTCGTCGCCGGTGCCGCGCGCCTGGTCGGTGGTGCTGAAGATCGTGCGCTTCGCGCCAGGGTCGAAGGCGTCGACGAGGCTTTCAGCCCGCTCGCGCAGCGCGGCCACCTCGGCGGCGGTCTTGAAGCCGGGCAGCACGAGGTAACCGTCGTCGTGATAACTCGTTACCTGTGCGTCCGTGAGGATCGAGTTCATGGATGTGCCCCTGCAGTCCGCATCGGCCGTCCGGGTCGGTGCCGTCGCCCCGGCGGGCGGCCGGGCGGGGTTCATTCGGCCTTGATGTTGCGCATGGTGATGATGCCGCCCAGCTGCGCGGTGTCGGCCTTCATGCGGTTGGCCAGCCCTTCGGCCGAGGTGCCCACCGCCTGCCATCCGGCGTTCAACAGGCGCTGGCGCGAATCGGGCGCGCGCACCGCGTCGACGATGGCCGCGCTCAGCTTCGCCACCACCGGGGCCGGCATCGTCGCGGGGCCGGCGGCGGCGGTCCAGATCTCGAGGTCGGCACCGGTCACCTCGGCCTCGCGCAGCGTGGGCTGGTCGGTCACCAGCGTGCTGCGCCCGGGCGACGTGAGCCCCACCGCCTTCAGCTTGCCGTTCTTCACGTGCGGCAGCGCCAGGCCGGGCGGCAGCAGCGCCAGGTGGATCTGCCCGCCCAGCAACGCATTGATCACCTGCGGGTTGCCTGTGAAGGGCACGTGCACCGCCTGGATGGCCGTCTTGCTCTTGATCAGCTCCATGCCCAGGTGGCCCACCGTGCCGACGCCGGGTGTGCCGTAGTTGGCCTGCGGCCCCAGGTCGCGCGCCCAGCGCAACCACTCCGCTGGCGTACGCCCAGTGGCCTGGCCGCTCACCGTGAGCAATAGCGGCGCGGTCCCGATCAACGACAGCGGTGCGAAGTCCTTCGCCGGATCGAAGGGCAGCTTGTCGTTGAGCATCTTCGCCACCGTCAGGTTGCCGTTGATCAGCACGCCGATGGTGTGGTTGTCGGTGGCTTTGGCCACCAGGTCGGCCACGATGTTGCCGCTGGCGCCGGGGCGGTTTTCCACCACCACCGGCTGGCCCAGGTTGCGGCTCAGGGCGTCGGAAATCGCGCGCGCCGCCAGGTCCGGGGTGGAGCCGGCGGGAAAGCCGATCAGGATCTTCAGCGGCTGCGTCGGCCAGGGCACGGCCACCGTGCCCGCCGCAGCGGCGGCACGGCGCGCCGCGGGGCGGGCAGGGGCGGACGGCGCAGCCTGCGCAGGTGATTGCGCGCGGGCCGGCCAGGCCAGCGCGGCCGGTGCACTGGCCAGCAGCGAAAGCAGTTGGCGTTTGCTGAGGGTCACGAACAAGTCTCCTCGGATCGATGGACTGGATGGGGAATGTGAACGGGAATGGGAACCGGAATGCCGAATCAGTCGCCCAGGAAGGCGCCATGGTGTCTCAACTGGCCACGCACCTCGTCGGCCGGCACCTGGTGCGGCGCGCAGCCGCGGGCCAGTGCCAGCGCCGCGGTGGTGCCCGCGGCCTCGCCCATCGCGAAGCAGGCGCCGCTGACACGCGCCGCCGACTGCCCGCCATGCGTCATCGAGGCGCAACGGCCGGCCACCAGCAGGTTGTCCACCGCCAGCGGCAGCAGCATGCCCAGCGGCAATTGGTTGTAGCCGCGGTGCGTGCCCAGGCCCGGCGGAAAGGTGAAGCGCACGTCGCCCGCCACGTGGGCCTCGACCGGCCAGCCGTTGACGCCGATGGCGTCGTCGAAGCCCGCGCACTGCAGCACGTGCGCTTCGGTGAGGCGGGCGCGGCCGTGCACGCGGCGCGTCTCGCGCACGCCCACCTGCGGGGCGATCTCCAGCAGGTAGGCGCGCTCGAAGCCGGGCGCGTCGCTGCGCAGGAAGGACATGAAGTCGACGATCTGGCGCCGGCCTTCCACCTCCGCCGCGGAGAGCTGCCAGGCATCGGTGCCATCGACCGCGCTGCCATCGGCATTGGCCAGCTGCGTCACGTTGGCGCGCCATTCGCTGGGGTTCTTCTGCGGCCGGATGATGGGCGTGCGGCGCGCAAAGCGCCGGCCGCGCGCCTCGGCCTCGGCCATCAGGCGGCCGAAGTGGTTCCACGCGTCGCCCGCACGCCCGGCATCCACGCCGTTGATGCGGAACATCATCGACGGGTAGAGCAGCTCGTCCTTGTCGAAGGGCGCGCCGGCCGCGGCGCTGAGGTCGGCGTCGCCCGAACAGTCGATGAAGAGCTGCGCGGTGATCGCGCCACGGCCCGACTTGGTCTCGACCAGCAGCGCGTCGATGGTGTGTTCGTCGCGCATCAGCACGCCGGCCGCCCAGGCGTGGAACAGCAGCCGCGCGCCGTGGCCCAGCACCAGCTGGTCCGCCGCCACCTTCAGCGCCGCGTTGTCGTAGGCCTGCGCGGCGATCTTGCCGCCGAAGAGCGCGTGCGGTTCATTCAAGCCGTCCAGCGCGCGCAGGCGGCCGAGCAGCTCGTCGGCCAGGCCATGCACCACCTGCGTGACCTGGCCGTGCACGTTGGCGTGCAGCCCGCAGAAGTTGGTGACGCCGGCCGCCGTGCCCATGCCGCCCAGGAAGCCGTAGCGCTCCACCAGCAAGGTGCGGCGCCCGGCGCGCGCGGCCGCCGCCGCCGCGGTGAGGCCCGACGGACCGCCACCCAGCACCAGCACCTCGGTCTCGGCGATGACGGGCGTCTGGCGGGCAGGTTCGGTCAGCGTGCGCATGGGCAGGCGTTCACGGCGGCAGGGAGAGGACCGGAGCAAGCGGCAGGCCGACGCATCCTGCGCGAGGCGGTAGCCTATGGCAATGCGCTCAATCCCTCGGGCGTCGCGCCGGACCGACGTTCACGATGCTCACGCCGGACAGCGCGATCCCACCCAGCGAATTCCACGGAGAACCACCCCATGCTGATCCGCAACGCCACGCTGCCCGATGGACGCACCGGACAAGACCTGCTGGTGCGCGACGGCCGCTTCGCCGCGATCACACCCACGCAGGGTCCGGCAGGGGCCGCCGCCGATGGCGAGCCGGTGCTCGACGCGCAGGGCTGGCTGCTGAGCCCGCCTTTCGTCGATGCGCATTTCCACATGGACGCCACGCTGTCGTACGGGCTGCCGCGCGTCAACGACAGCGGCACCCTGCTCGAAGGCATCGCGCTGTGGGGCGAGCTGAAGCCACTGCTGGACCAAGAGGCGCTGGTGGACCGCGCGCTGCAGTACTGCGACTGGGCCATCGCGAAAGGCCTGCTGGCCATCCGCACGCACGTGGACGTCTGCGACGACCGGCTGCTGGCGGTGGAAGCGCTGCTGCACGTGCGCGAGCGGGTGAAGCCGTGGATCGACCTGCAGCTGGTGGCGTTTCCGCAGGACGGCGTGCTGCG
>CBIHPZ010000158.1:0-7450 GCA_966211865.1 uncultured Aquabacterium sp. | reverse complement strand
GTCATCGACACCGACGGCAAGGTCGTGCTGCCCTTCGACAACGCGTACGGGGCCATCTACGCCAGCCGCCCGGGCCACGCGGTGTTCGTCGCCAAGCCGCAGGATGGGCCGGATGTGTGGCGGCTGGTCACCCCGGACGGCAAGAGGACGCTGGCCGGGCCCTACGAGGATCTGCGGGCACTCACGCCCGGCTTGTACGGCGTGAGCAGGAACGGCAAGTTCGGTGTGATCGACGAGCAGGGCCGTGAGATCCAGCCGCTGGTGTATGACGCGGTGTATGCGTTTGGCTCGCGTGGCGAGGAGATCAGCGGCTACGAGCAGGGCGGCAAGGACGGCTTCTTCGACTCGAAGGGCCGCAAGACCACCGAGGCGGTGTACGAAGATCCTTCTCCGTTCTCCGGCGGCCTGGTGCTGGCCAAGCGTGACGGCCGCACCTGGCTGGTCAATGTGAACACCGGCCTGCAGCGGCCCGTGGACTTCGATTACCTGGGAACGCCGTTCCCCGATGGCGCGCGCATCGCCGAGGGCACTGGCGATGACCGGACTTACGGCCTGGTGGATGCCGAGGGCAAGGAACTGATGCCGCAGGCGGCGCACGACCGGCTTTCGTGGGGCGGCCCGGGAATGCTCGCCTTCCGGCCGCTGTCGGGCGAGCTCTGCGGCTACCTGGATTACAACGGCAAGGTCGTCATTGCGCCGCAGTTCAGCAAGTGTGGATCGTTTGGACGAAAGGGCGCCCTGGTGCAGGCGCGCCGCAACGAACAGGCCGGCGTCAACGGCGCCATCGGTCTCATCGGGCGGCAGGGCGAATGGCTGCAGACGCTGCCGTACGATGGATTCGACGGCAATGCCGGACTGGGCAGGTTGCAGTGGTACAGCGAGGCCATTCCCGGGTACGCGGCGGTGTCGGTGAAATACCGCCATGGCCTTTTCAGCACGGACGAGGGCGTCGAAGTGCTGGCGCCCACGCACAAGCTGGCGGGCCTGCTGACGCCTGAATTGATCGTGTACAGCGCAATGGAAACGCCTGGCGTTCCCACCTACGCCGGCGGCGTCTGGACCTCTTCGCCGGCCGTGGGCTTGATGGATCGCGCGGGCCGCACCCTGCTGAAACCAGGGAACCGGGTGGCGCTGCTGCTCGATCCGTCCGGACGCTTCGTGCACGGCCAAAGCGCATACAACCGCGAAGCCAAGGCCAGCTTGTTCGACCTGAATGGCAAGCCGCTGGTTGCCCCGGAGTGGGACCAGCTGGAGGTCGACGCGCAGCGCGGCTTCGTGATGGGCTTCGACCTGTGGCGCGATGAAGAGAAGAACGAACAGCGCGAGTTGCGCGCGCTGTACGACCTGTCAGGCCGGCCTGCATTCACCGTGAAAAAGCTCAAGTGCGGCGCCGAGCAGGCGGTGGGCGAGAAGGGCAAACCGATCTGGCCCCTGAACGCGATGCGGTATTGCCCTCGAAAGGGGTGAGTGGCCCCCGGCGATCTTGGACATTGAACGCGTCCTGGCCACGTGCATTGCGCGGCGCAGCGGGTTATTGAGGCTTGGCTGCCGCCGTATCGGTCGGCCGTCAGATTGACGGCTCGCAGAGTGTCCAGGCCATGTGCGTGCGTGAATGTCGCCATGGGGCGTGCGCCATGGGCTTGCATGGGGACCATTGCCGGATTGCCGGCACGGTGCAGCTACATGCGCAGTTCGAATGAACCTTCCGCCACCACCTGCCCGTTGATGCGCACGTCCACCTTGTGCGCCCCGGCGTGGTAGCGCCGCGTGGTCACGGGCTTCAGTGAATGGCGCTTGGCCAGCAGCCGTTCCTCGCGCGGACCCAATTCGATGACCCAGCCCTTGAACACCTTGGGGCTCAGCGTGCCGTTGGCCTTGACGTGGTGCACCGCATAGTCGATGGCCAGGCGCTGCGGCTGCGCGGCGGTGGAACGCAGCGTCAATTGCAGGCCCAGTTCGCCGCCGATCTTCACCTGCGTGGCCGACAGCGTGAGCGCCGCCCGGCCCTTCAGCTTCTGGCCCAGGCCCCAGGCCATGAGCGTCGGCGCGTGGCCCTGCTTCACCAGCCCGCGGCTGGCGTGGCGCAGCAGGGCGCGGCGGGCTTCGGGGGCGCCGGGCAGGTGGGTCTCGAGCCAGCCGACGACGATGTCCGGGTGGTCCTTGGCGATGTCGTTGAGGTGGTTGGCGACGCTGCGGCGCACGTACTCGCTGGGATCGTCCTGCAGCGCGGCCAGCAGCGGCAGCGTGGGGCTCGGGTCGTCCACCAGCTGCTGCAGGCGCAGGCCCCAGGGCAGGCGCGGCCGGCTGCCCTCGCTGACCAGGCGGCGCACGTGCGCGCTGGGGTCGCCCAGCCAGCGCTCCAGCGTGCGGAAGGCGATGCCAGGATGGTCGACCAGGAACGGGCGGATGGCGAATTCGGCGGTCAGGCGCTGCGTCATCGCGTGCAGCGCGGCCAGGCCGCGTTCGGGGGCGTGCCGGGCGATCAGCACCACCGCCTCGGTCAAGGGCCACACGGCCCAGCCGGCCAGGCCGGCGTCGCTGGTGCGCAGTTGCGACAGGTCATCACCCTGGCCGGGTGGGCCGAGGCTGGCCTCCATCAAGCCCAGCGCGCGGTCGACGTCCGGCGGCAGCGTGCTGGCCAGCGCGCGCGCCACCTGCAGCACGCGGGCCTTGAGCTCCAGCGCCTCCAGCCCGGGCAGCGCGGCGGCGGTGAAGGCGGGGCGGTCGAAGCGGCGGTCGGCGCGCGCCAGGTGGTGGCCGATGCTGTCGACGACCGCGGGGTTGATCAGGTTCTTGAAGGGCTCGGCCATGCCGTGGCGAGCGCGGTCAGGACTTCGGCCGCAGCTTGCCGATGAGGCGCAGCAGCTCATTGGGGCTGAAGGGCTTCACCAGGTAGGCATCGGCCCCGGCGGCCAGGCCGGCCTGGCGGTCGCTGGGCTGGCTGCGGGCCGACAGCATCACCACCCGCGTGCCGCTCAACTGCGCATCGGCCTTGATGGCGCGGCACACGTCCAGGCCATTGCGGCTGCCGGGCATCAGCACGTCCAGCAACACCAGGTCGGGCCGCAGCGTGGGCAGCAGGGCCAGCGCGGCGTCGCCATCGGGCGCTTCGTGGATCTCGAAGTTCTCGAACTCCAGCGCCATCTGGATCAGCATCCTGATCTCGGGCTGGTCTTCGACGATCAAGAGGCGGGTCATGCGGCAGCGGGCGCGGTCGTGGGGTGGAGATGGTAGGGCAGCAGGCTTTCGCGGAACGGACGGGTGCGGGAGATCACAGGGCCCGCGCTTCGCCATGGGCCGGTTGACGCCACGGCGTGAATGCCCGGAGGGTGGGCACCCCGGCCAGGCGCACATCCCGGGGGCGGCCGGTCCTGCGTGCCGTCAGAACCGGCCGTGGCGGCCGTCGCCGGCGGCAAAGCGCGCGGCCCCGGCCTGGGCCTCGGCCGCCACCACCGGGTAGCCGCCCGCGCCTTCGTGTTGCAGCGCCTCGGCCAGCGGCAGGTCCCATTGCGCGAACGCGCTGGCGCGGTCGGCGCGCAGGCAGCGCTGCGGAAAGCGCGCGATCTGCCGCGCCAGCGCCTGCGCCGCGGCCAGTGCTTCACCATCGGCCACCACCCGGTTCGCCAGGCCGATGGCCAGCGCCTCGTCGGCGTCCACGGCGCGGCCGGTCAGGATCAGGTCCAGCGCGCGGCCCATGCCCAGCAGCCGCGGCAGCCGCACCGTGCCGCCGTCGATCAGCGGCACGCCGAAGCGGCGGCAGAAGACGCCGAAGGTGGCGCCGCGCGCGGCGACCCGCAGGTCGCACATCAATGCCAGCTCCAGCCCACCGGCCACCGCATAGCCTTCCACCGCGGCGATCACCGGCTTGCTGAAGGCCATGCGGGTCGGCCCCATCGGCCCGTGGCCGCTGCCATCGCTTGTTATCACGTTGGCGCGCGTGGGGTCGCCCAGGGCCACCAGGTCGGCGCCGGCGCAGAAGTGGCCGCCCGCGCCGGTGAGCACGGCCACCGCCAGTGCGTCGTCGGCTTCGAAAGCCTCGAAGGCGGCGCGCAGCGCGGCGGCGGTGGGGCCGTCCACCGCGTTGCGGCAGTGCGGGCGGTCCAGCACGATGGTGGCCACCGGGCCATCGGTGGTGCATTGCACGGCGGGGCGGAGGGTGTCGGGCATCGCGCTTCTCCGGGGCTGTTGGCGGCAGGGCCGCTGCTAAGCTCGAAACTCTCTCACTTCCGCGCTGGCCCCAGGGAATTCATGTTCACCGGCATCGTTCAAGGCATCGCCGAAGTCGCCTCCCTCACTGATCGTCCCGGCCTGCGCAGCTTCGAGCTGGCCTTTCCGCCCGGCTTCGACGAAGGCCTGGACATCGGCGCCAGCGTGGCGTGCGACGGCGTCTGCCTCACCGTCACCGCGCTTCCCGCGCCCGGCCGCGCCCGCTTCGACGTGATGCAGCAGAGCCTGGGCCTCACCACGCTGGGCGCGCTGCCGGTGGGTGGCCGGCTGAACGTGGAACGCGCCGCGAAGGACGGTGCGGAGATCGGTGGCCACCCGATTTCCGGCCACGTCGATTGCCTGGGCCGGGTGCTGCAGGTGCGCCAGCCCGAGAACAACCACGTGCTGCGCATCGCGGTGCCCGAATCGCACCGGCGCTACGTGTTTGCCAAGGGCTACCTCGCGGTCAACGGTGCCAGCCTGACGGTGGCCGAGGCCGACCGCCAGCAGGGCTGGTTCGAGGTCTGGCTGATCCCCGAAACCTTGCGCATGACCACCTTCGCCGCCAAGCGCGAGGGCGACCTGCTGAACCTGGAGATCGAGCGCGGCACGCAGGTGGTGGTGGACACCGTGCGCGATGCGCTGGACGAACGCCTGGGACCGCTGCTGCCCGCGCTGGAGGCGCTGCTGCGCGAGCGTGGACAGTCGCTGTCGGACCTGGCGGCACCGCTGAGCCTGCCGCGCAGCTGACCACGGGCGGGGACGCGATGCCGGACCAGCCCGCCCTCCCTGAGCCGACGACGCCAACGCCGCCCCGGGCCGCGCCCGCCGCGGCGTCGTCGCCTTCGTCCCCGGTCCGCGAGCGTTCCAACCGCCTGCTGTTCGAACGCAACCCGCTGCCGATGTGGGTGACGGACATCGAGAGCCGCCGCTTCCTCGCCGCCAACCAGGCGGCGGTGCGGGCCTACGGCTACAGCGAGGCGGAATTCCGCGCCATGACGCTGTTCGACATCCGGCCGGCCGAGGACCGCGAGCGCCTGCAGGCCTACCTGGCCAGCCGCCCGGCCGCGGTGGCCAGCCCGGCGCCCACCGTCTGGCGCCACCAGCGGCGCAATGGCGAGGTGTTCGAGGTCGAGATCGTTTCCGACGCCATTGAATTCGAAGGCCGGCCGGCGCGCCTGGTGATGGCGCGCGACATCACGCCGCTGCGCCGCGCCGAGGCCGAACTGCTGGCCAGCGAGCGCCGCTACCGCCGCATCGTCGAGACCGCCAGCGAGGGCATCTGGACCGTGGACGCCGAGGGTCGCACCACCTTCGTGAACCCGGCGCTGGCGCGCATGCTGGGGCACGACGCGGCGGCGATGCTGAACCGGCCCTTCGGCGATTTCATGGCCGAAGACGTGCGCGCCGAAGCCCTGCGGCGCTTCGACCAGCGGCGCCAGGGCGGATCGTCGCGGCACGACCTGCGCCTGCTGCACCGCGACGGCCACCCGGTGTGGGTGTCGATGGCGGCCGGGCCGATCTTCGATGACGGCGGCGCCTTCGCCGGCGCGATGGCGATGGTGACCGACATCAGCGCACGCGTGCAGGCGGCGGCCCACGCCGCCGCGCGCACCGAGCTGATGACCATGGTGGCCACCGGCGCGCCGCTGGGCACGGTGCTGGAAGCGCTGGTGCGCATGCTGGAAAGCGAGCTGCCCGGCGCCCGCTGCAGCGTGATGGGCCTGCGCAGCGGGCGGCTGCGCGTGCTGGCCGCACCGTCGCTGCCGGGATTCTTCAACCAGGCCTGCGACGGCCTGGCGCCCGGCCTGCTGGCGGGAAGCTGCGGACTGGCCGTGCTGCGTGGCGAGCGCGTGGTGGCGGCGGACGTGGCCACGCATCCCGCCTGGTCGGCCTATCGCGCATTGGCCGTGGCCGCGGGCGTTCGGTCCTGCTGGTCCGAGCCCCTGATCGGCCGCGCCGGCGCACTGCTGGGTTCGCTGGGCATCTACCGCGCGGCGCCTCACGAGCCCGACGCGGCGGAAATCGCCCAAGTGGCGGGCGCGGCGCAGGTGGCGGCCATCGTCATCGAGCGGCGCCTCACCGACGACGCGCTGCGCGAGTCGCAGAAGATGGAGTCGCTGGGCACGCTGGCGGGCGGGATTGCGCACGACTTCAACAACATCCTGGGCGCCATCCTCGGCAACCTCGACCTCATGCAGCGCGAATCGGCCCTGCCGCCGGCGGCCACCGCGCGGCTGCAGCAGATCAACCTGTCCGCGCAGCGCGCGCGCACGCTGGTGCAGCAGATCCTGGCCTTCGGCCGCCGCCAGCCGCAGGCCCTGCGCGACCAGCCGCTGCAGCCGCTGGTGGAAGAGTCGCTGGCGCTGCTGCGCGCATCGCTGCCCGCCGGCGTGCAGCTGCGCGCGGTGCTGGCCGGCGAAGCGCTGGCCGTGCGCGCCGACGCCACGCAGGTGCAGCAGGTGCTGATGAACCTGTGCTCCAACGCCTGGCATGCCCTGCCGCCCGAGGGCGGCACCATCGAGGTGGGCTTCGACGCCGCGCCGCCCGCGGCGGACCGCGCCGGCCCGCCGGCGGCGCTGCTGCGCCCCGATGGCGCCGTGCACCTCTGGGTCCGCGACAGCGGCAGCGGCATGGACGAAGCCACGCGCGAGCGCATCTTCGAGCCCTTCTTCACCACCAAGCCCGTGGGCCATGGCACCGGCCTGGGCCTGGCGGTGGTGCATGGCATCGTCAGCGAACACCGCGGGGCCATCGCCGTCGACACCGCGCCGGGCCGCGGCTCCACCTTCCACGTCTGGCTGCCGCGTGCGCAGCAGCCGGAGCAGTCGCCGGCTGAAGCCGCGATGTCCCGATTGCCGGCACCTGCCGGGGCCGCCGGTGCGGCGGTGCGGCGCATCCTGTGCGTCGATGACGACGACGTGATGCGCCTGGCGGAAGAAGGCGTGCTCCAGGCCCTGGGCTACGTGGTGACCGGCTTCGCCGGTGCCGCCGAGGCGCTGGACGCCGTGCGCACCGCGCCGCAGGCCTTCGACCTGGTGGTGGCCGACTACAACATGCCCGGCCTCTCCGGCCTCGAGCTCGCCCGCGAACTCGCCGCCCTGCGGCCCGACCTGCCCGTGATCATCAGCACCGGCTACATCACCGACCAGCTGCGCACCCAGGCCGCGGCGCTGGGCGTGCGGGAGCTGGTGCGCAAGGAGAACACGGTGGAGGAGCTGGGGGCGGCGGTGGGGCGGGTGCT
>CBIHPZ010000157.1:0-7464 GCA_966211865.1 uncultured Aquabacterium sp. | reverse complement strand
TCCAGCATCAACGGGATGATCTACATGCGCGGCCAGCGCCGCGACTACGACGGCTGGGCCGACGCGGTCGGCGACGCCAACTGGCGCTGGGAGCACTGCCTGCCCTACTTCCGCCTGCACGAGGACCACTGGCGCGGCGCCGACGAATTCCACGGCGCCGGCGGCCGCACGGGCGAGTTCGCCGCGCGCCACGGCGCCAGCGGCGAATGGCGTGTCGAGCAGCAGCGCCTGTCCTGGGACGTGCTGGACGCCTTCGCGCAGGCGGCGCAGCAGGCCGGCATCCCGGCCACCACCGACTTCAACCGCGGCAACAACGAAGGCGTGGGCTACTTCGAGGTCAACCAGCGCGGTGGCATCCGCTGGAACGCCAGCAAGGCCTTCCTGCGGCCGGTGGTGAAGCGCCCCAACCTGCAGGTGTGGACCGGCGCGCAGGTGTCGCGCCTGTTGATCGAGCCAGGCGGCGACCGCCCGCGCGTCACCGGCATCGAGGCGCTGCCGATCCAGGGCGGCGAGCCGATGCAGGCCTTCGCCGCGCGCGAGGTGGTGATGGCCGCCGGCGCCGTGGGCACGCCGCAGATCCTGCAGCTGTCGGGCATCGGGCCCGAAGACCTGCTGGGCCGCCACGGCATCACGCCGCGGCACGTGCTGCCGGGTGTGGGCGGCAACCTGCAGGACCACCTGCAGATCCGCGCCGTGTTCCAGGTGGACGGCGTGAAGACGCTCAACACCATCGCCGGCTCCTGGTTCGGCCGTGCCGGCATCGGCCTGGAGTACCTGCTTCGCCGCCGCGGGCCGATGAGCATGGCGCCCTCGCAGCTGGGCTGCTTCACCCGCTCGGCGCCGGAGCACGAGTGGCCCAACGTGCAGTACCACGTGCAGCCGCTGTCGCTGGACGCCTTCGGCGAGCCGCTGCACCCCTTCAACGCCTTCACCGCCAGCGTCTGCAACCTGAACCCGACGGCGCGCGGCACGGTGCAGATCCGCTCGCCGAAACCCGGCGACGCGCCGGCCATCCTGGCCAACTACCTCTCGACGCCGGAAGACCGCCAGGTGGCGGCCGATTCGCTGCGCCTCACGCGGCGCATCGCCGCGCAGCCGGCGCTGGCGAAGTACCGGCCGCGCGAGGTCAAGCCCGGCGTGCAGTTCCAGAGCGACGAGGAACTGGCGCGCCTGGCCGGCGACATCGGCACCACCATCTTCCACCCCGTCGGCACCTGCCGCATGGGCCGCGACGACGACCCGCAGGCGGTGGTCGACGCGCGGCTGCGGGTGCGCGGCATGCACGGCCTGCGCATCGCCGACGCCAGCGTGATGCCCACCATCACCAGCGGCAACACCAATTCGCCGACGCTGATGATCGCGGAGCGGGCGGCGGAGTGGCTGATGGCGCCGTAGCAGGGGCGTGGCCTGTCCCCGTGGTGCCGCTGGCGGGCGCGCAGGCCAGGTCGCCGCCACCCTGTGGAACCCGCCGCTCCCGCAGACGGGGGTGTGGAAACCGCGCCGAAAGCGGGAAAACCCGGGGACCCAGGCGTGTCACGGATGCCTACATTTCCGCCCACTCGGCACGGCCGGCACTTCGCCGCCGCGCCCGGGGGGACTGAGGAGACAGCAGACCAAGTCGAACACGCACCAAACAAGTCCGCGGCGCAGCCGGCCTCGACCCATGGGCTCCACCACCCAGGGACGCCAGGCGCGACCAGCGGACACCCTTGCAGGCGCCGGCGGAGCATTCCCCGGCGCCTTTTTTCTTGGGCGGGCGTCCACCGGTCGCGGTGATCCAACGGGTGGTCCACGCGGCTGATGGGCCGCGCTGGTGCTGCGTGTGGCGGAACTGCCCCACAAGCCCGGCACGTTTCGTCGCATCACCCACGGCCGCGCCGCAGTACGCTCGGCAGCGAATCCCACCCTCGGCGGGCCGGCCGGCCCGAGGCGCCATGTCCGTCAATCCGCAGCTGCGTTCCCTCGACATCGACATCCCCTCCAAGCCCGACACGCTGGTGCGCCTGTCGCTGCTGATCGCGGAGGAGGACGTCAACCTCCAGGCCATCTCGGCGCTGGTGGAAGCCGACATGGCGCTGGCCGCGGCGGTGATGAAAGCCGTGAACTCGTCGCTCTACGGCCTGAAGGGCCGGGTGCAGAGCGTGCAGCAGGCGGTCACCTACCTCGGCACGCGCGAGATCGCCGGCATCACCTTCGAGATGGGCCTGCGCGCCGCCTTCCCGCCCGCGCCCGAGCTGGAGCCCATCTGGGCCCGCGCCGGCCGCCGCGGCCTGCTGATGGGCCGCCTGGCGCAGGCGCTGGGGCTGGACGCGTGGGGCGCGCACTCGGCAGGCCTCTTCGAGGAATGCGGCAAGGCGGTGCTGTTCAAGCATGCGCCCGACCACTACCGCGCCATGCTGCGCGCCGCCGGCGGCGACGCCGAGCTGTGCGAGCTGGAGCACAAGGGCTTCGGCGTCAGCCACGACGCGCTGGGTGCGGCGCTGTGCGAAAGCTGGGGCCTGGGGCCGGCCGCCGTGGCCAGCGTGCGCCACCACATCGCCGCCCACGACACGCTGGAGCTGCCGGTGCCGCACGGCCGCCGTTCGGCGCTGGCCATGTCGGTGCTGGCGCGCACGATGGTGGACGACCCGGCGCAGCTGGAAGCCGTGACCGAGCGCATCGCGCCGCAGGCCGAGCTGGACACCACGCTGGTGCTGCGCGCCGCGCGCCGCCTCGAGCAGCAGCTGAACGACGCCGCCGAACACGGCCGCTGACCACCGCGGGCGCGGCGCGGCACGGCCTGGAGAGCCCTCTCCAGACCCAGGAATTCCCCGAGCGGCCGCATCGACAGGCCCGCTTACGCTGCCGGCGATCCACCCGCCCGCGAGGTCAGTCCCGATGAGCCGTGCTCCCGTGTCCCCGGACCAGCTGGCGCTGCAGCGCCTGTACCACTGGGAAAAGACGACGCCCAACCGCATCGTCTTCACGCAGCCGATGGGCGGCGGACAGGTCCAGACCTTCACCTGGGCGCAGGCGCTGGACCAGACGCGCCGCATGGCCGCGCACCTGAAGAAGCTGGGCCTGGCGCCGGGTGACAAGGTGGCGCTGCTGTCGAAGAACACCGCCTGGTGGCTGATGGCCGACTGGGCGATCTGGATGGCCGGCGGCGTCTCGGTGCCGCTGTACCCCACGCTGGCCGCGGGCACCATCCGCCAGATCCTCGACCACAGCGAGGCCAAGCTGCTCTTCGTCGGCAAGCTCGACGGCTTCGACGGCATGAAGCCCGGCATTCCCGCCGGCCTGCCCTGCATCAGCCTGCCGCTGGCGCCGAAGAACGCGTACCCGGCCTGGGACGACATCGTCGCCCACATCAAGCCGCTGGCGGGCAACCCGGTGCGTGATGCGGACGAGCTGTCGACCATCATGTACACCTCCGGCACCACCGGGAACCCGAAGGGCGTGATGCACAGCTTCGGCACCTTCGCCTGGTCGGTGCAGGCCGGCCTGAAGCGGGTGCAGCTGAACAACAGCACCCGCATGCTCAGCTACCTGCCGCTGTCGCACGTGGCCGAGCGCGCGCTGGTGGAGCACGGCCTGCTGGCCATCGGCATGCAGCTGTGGTTTGCCGAAAGCCTCGAGACCTTCACGCAGGACCTGCAGCGCGCGCGGCCCACGGCCTTCTTCTCGGTGCCGCGGCTGTGGGTGAAGTTCCAGCAGGGTGTCAGCACCAAGATGCCGCCCGAGAAGCTCGACCGCATGCTGAAGATCCCCATCCTCGGCGGCATCGTGCGCCGCAAGATCCTGGGCGCGCTGGGCCTGGACAAGTGCGAGTTCGCGGCCGGCGGCGCCGCGCCCATGCCGCCCGAGCTGCTGGCCTGGTACCAGCGCCTGGGCCTGCCCATCGCGGAGGTCTACGGCATGACCGAGAACTGCGGCGTCTCCCACGCCACCTTTGCCGACAAGCCGCGCCCCGGCACCGTGGGCCTGCCCTACGACGGCATCGAGACCCGCCTGGACCCCGACAGCGGCGAGATCCAGATGCGCAGCCCCGGGCTGATGCTGGGCTACTACAAGGAGCCCGAGCTGACCAAGGAAGCCTTCACGGCCGACGGCTGGCTGCACACCGGCGACAAGGGCCAGCTGGACGCCGAGGGCAACCTGCGCATCACCGGCCGGGTGAAGGACCTCTTCAAGACCAGCAAGGGCAAGTACGTGGCGCCGGCGCCGATCGAGGACAGGCTGGTGATGCACAACGCCATCGAGGCCTGCTGCGTCACCGGCGCCAACCTGGGCCAGCCGCTGGGCATCGTGATGCTGAACGTGGATGCCGCCCAACGGGCAAAGGACGCGGCCGCGAAGAAGAACCTGGAAGACTCGCTGGTCGCGCATCTGAAGAGCATCAACGGCAAGCTGGACCCGCACGAGCAGCTCGACTCGCTGATCGTCGTCACCGACCCCTGGACGGTGGACAACGGCTTCATCACGCCCACCTTCAAGGTCAAGCGCAACCGGGTGGAAGAGGCCTACGGCAGCCAATACGAGCGCTGGTCCGAATCGCGCCGGCCCGTCATCTGGATGAGCTGATTTACGTCTTGTCCCCGCTTGGGGGGCAAGACGCCCGCCGCTTGCCCTACCATCGCGCCCCGCCGCGACACCGCCCGTCCTGGGCGGGTGCGCCGGCGCAAGAAGCAATGCGGAGGACAAATGGGTTCATTCAAACGAATGGCCGCGGGTGCGGCCATGGTGCTGCTGTGCGCCAGCGCGCAGGCAGCGGCGGTCAGGTTCGATTTCACGCTGAGCGGCCTGACGGCCTCTTCGGTGGCGACGGGCCAGGGCATTGACGATTTCGCCGGCACGTCAGCCTCCGGATTCGTGGTCTTCGACATCGCCAATGCCGATCAGGTCATCGATGGGGCGGGCTTTCACGGCGTCAGCGCCGAGGTGGGATGCCACCGCTACCTGGAGGGCGACTGCGTGCTCGGCGCCCGCGCGGGCGCGCCGGTGGTCACCGATTGGAGCTTCACTTCGATTCTGGGAACCGTCTCGGGATTGAACGGGCTCCATTCCATCAGCGGCCTGTCGCACGGGCCCAATGAGGCTTCACTGTCGGATTTCCAGGACCGATACCGCGAAACGAGTGCCGGGGCCGCCGAATGGACCTCCGCCCATTTCTGGATGAGTTTCAACAGCTCGGTGGCGCCACTCTTCGATGACTTCCTCGACATGGCCGAGGCGCCTCGCCTGGGCAGCGATGTCGTCGCGCTGATGAGCCTGGGCAACATGACCGCCGTGTCCCATGGCGGCATCGACGACTTCAGGGAAGGCCACGACCAGTCGTTCGCCATCACCTCGGTGCGGGTGACCCCGCTGGACATTCCCGAACCGCCAGCCCTGGCGCTGCTGGCCGCGGCCCTGCTGGGCGCGCTCGGCGCCCGGCGCAGCGTCAGTCCACCTTCGCGCCCGAGGCCTTGACGACCTTGGCCCACTTCGCCGTCTCGTCGGCGATCAGCTTGGCGAATTCGGCCGGCGTGTTGCCGCTGGGAATGGCGCCTTGCGCGGCCAGGCGCTCCTTCAGCCCGGCGCTGGACAGTGCCTTCGCGGTTTCCTGCTGCAGCCGGTTGACGATGTCCATCGGCGTGCCCGCCGGGGCCAGCAGGCCGAACCAGCTGCTGGCTTCGTAGCCCTTCAGCGCCGGGCCGCCGGCTTCGGCCACCGTCGGCAGGTCCGGCAGTGCGGCGGACCGGGTGGCGCTGGTGACCGCCAGCGCCTTCAGCTTGCCGGACTTGATGTGCGGCATGGCCGAGGGCAGGTTGTCGAACATCAGGTCCATGTTGCCGCCGATCAGGTCGATCAGCGCCGGGCCGGAGCCGCGGTACGGAAAGTGGACCATGAAGGTGCCGGTCATGGTCTTGAACAGCTCGCCGGCCAGGTGGATGGAGGTGCCGTTGCCGGAGCTGGCCATGTTCATGCGGCCCGGGTTGGCCTTGGCGGCCTGGGCCAGCTCGGCCACCGTGTTCACGTGATAGCGCTGCGCGCTGGCCGGGTTCAGCACCAGCACGTTCGGCACGCCGGCCACCAGTGTGACCGGCTGGAAGTCCTTCACGTGGTCGAAGGGCATCTTCGGGTACAGCGCGGCATTGATGGCGTGCGTGCCCACCGTGCCCATCAGCAGCGTGTAGCCGTCGGGCGCGGCCTTGGCCACCTCGGCGGCGCCGTTGTTGCCACCGGCACCGGGCTTGTTGTCGATGATGAAGGGCTGGCCGAAGGCGCGCTGCAGCTCGGGCGCCAGCGCGCGGGCCAGGATGTCGGTGGTGCCGCCGGCGGCGAAGGGCACGACGATGCGCACCGGCTTCGATGGCCACGTGCTTTGGGCGTTGGCGCGTGCCGCCAGCCCCGGCGCCAGCGCGGCAGCGGCCAGGGTGGGCAGGTGGGCCAGGACATGGCGGCGGCGCAGGCTCATCGGTGGGTCTCCTCGGTGGGGTGGGTTCGGGGGGTGCCGGTCGTGTCTTCGGCCGGCGGCGGCGCGGCGGCGGTGCCGGCCGCGGTGAGGCTCGGTCCGCGGTCGATGCGCAGGTGCACGCGTCCTTCGCTCCAGGCGCGCTCGAAGTCGGCCTCCACCGCGCGCAGCGCGTCGGCGTCGGCCGCCTGCACGGCCACGATGCCGACGGCGCAGTTGCGGCCCTGGCTCTTCGCGGTGTAGAGGGCCATGTCGGCCAGGTTCACCGCCTGCTCCGGCCGCAGCGGCACGTGGTGCGGCGGCAGCGGGAAGGCGGCATGGCCGATGGACGCCGTGACGGCCAGCGCGGCGCCGCCGGCCAGCGGCACCGGCGTGCCCGCCACGGCCTGCAGCAGGCGCAGCGCCAGCGCTTCGGTGTCCGCCCGCGCCAGGCCCGGGGCCAGCACCAGGAATTCCTCGCCGCCCCAGCGCGCCACGGTGTCGCCATGCCGCACCGCGGCGGCGATGCGCTGCGCCACCTCCACCAGCACCTGGTCGCCGGCACCGTGGCCGTGGTCGTCGTTGATGCGCTTGAAGTGGTCGATGTCGATCATCATCAGCGCGCCCTGGAAGCTGCCGGACGGCGCCTTCGCCGTCTGCAGCACGGCCTGGAAATGGCGGCGGTTGGCGAGGCCGGTCAGCGCGTCGCGTTCGGTCTGCACGCGCAGGCGGGCGCGGCTGTGCTCCAGCGCCCGGTTGCTGTCGCGCACGCGGTGCACCAGCAGCAGCAGCAGCGCGGTGGCCAGCGCGAGCACGCCGGCGCCCAGCGCCCACAGGCGGCGCGTCAGGGCCTGGTTCTCCAGCGCCGCGCTCTTCAGCGCGTTGTCGTGCTCCAGCAGCACGATGCCGCGCTGCTGCGCCTCGCGGTCATAACGCGTACGCAGCTCGGCCAACGCGGCGTCGCGGTTGGCGGCCATCAGCTTGCGCGTGAGCTCCACCTCGCGGTGGTGCAGCTCCAGCGCGCCCTTCAGGTCGCCGGCGCGGGCCAG
>CBIHPZ010000156.1:0-7499 GCA_966211865.1 uncultured Aquabacterium sp. | reverse complement strand
GCCGAGGCGGCGGCCTGATCGCCTGATCGCCTGATCGCCTGATCGCCTGATCGCCAGGTCGCCTGGCCGCCCGTCCGCCCGACGGGCCACGGCCAGGCCACGCGCCCGGTCACTGGCCACCGGCCCGCCGGGCTGCAGGGCCGGGCACGCCTCCGGCGAGACGGGCCAATCCTGCCCGGGCGAACTGCCGCTGGCGGCCGGGTGCGGCTTACTTGGCGGCCTTCTTCGACGACAGGCACTCGCGCATGAACGACTTGCGTTCGGCGCCCTTCAGCGTCTGCTCGCGCGCTTCCTTGTTGCAGGTGGCCATCTTGGACTGCTGGCCGGTCGGCGCCTTGGCGGCGGTGGCGTCGGCGGCGGCCGCGTCCTTTGCGGCATGGGCCGTGCCGACGGCCAGCAGGAGGGTCAGCAGGGTGGCGGCGATGGGCTTGGTGGTGAACATGTCGGTTTCCTTCCTCGTTGAGTGGTGGTGGCGTTGAGCCGATGCGCATTGCATCGCCGCCACGCGCTGACCACCATCGCCCAGAGGAAGGAAACCCCCGCGTGCCACGCACCCCCCAAAGGGGGAGACGGCACCGGGGGCTCCGGGGCGCCAGAGGCCCGCGGCACGCCGCGGGCCCCGGGTTCACTTCTTCGCCGGGGCGCTCGCGGCCGCGCCGCCTTCGGCGTCCTTCACGCACTTCTTGACGAAGCTGTTCTTGGCCGCGCCGGCCAGCTTCTTCTCGGCGGCGGTCTTGTCGCAGGTCTCTGCGGCCGCGGACTTCGCCGGGGCAGCGTCGGCCGAGCACTTCTTGACGAAGCTGTTCTTCGCCGCGCCATGGAGCTTCTTGTCGGCGGCCTGCTTCTCGCACTCGGCCGTGCTGGCGTGGGCGGCACCGGCGGCCATGAAGAGAGCAGCGACGGCAGCGATGAGGGTCTTGACGGTCATGGTGAGGTTCCTTCCTCGTTGATGCGGGATGGTGCAGCGTGTGCGGCAGGGTGCGGCGGTGTGCCGAAGCGCATTGGAGCCCCGGCGCGGGATCGCCACAAGCCTGCAACGGCGCCGGGTGTGGCCGGGCGGACACGCTCGTCCGGGGAAATACCCGCGGCCGCGCCGCGCGCGCTGCGCCGGCGCTAGAGGATGCGCCGCGGGTGCGCCAGCGACTCGTGCGCGGCATGCAGCCGCCGCACCAGCACACGGATGAAGGCGCCGTCGAACAGGTGCCGCGTGGTGGCGCTCAGCGCGTCCATGGTCTCGGGCGTGAAAGCCAGCGTGGTGCCGGCCTCGGAGACGATCACGTCGGCCGCGTGCGTGCGCAGGTCCGGGCTGGGCGCCAGGTAGGCCATCTCGCCCACCGAGGTGCCCGCGCCCAGCTGGGCCACGCGGTTGCCGTCGCGGTACACGTCGATGCGGCCCTGGGCAATGATGTGGAAGGTGCGGCCTTCCTCGCCCTTGCGGTACAGCGCGGCGCCGAAGGCATGGCGCTGCCAGCGCGCGCGGTGCACCACTTCCCACAACTCGACGTCACCAAAGCCGGCGAAGAATTCGAGCGAGCGCAGCAGGTTGAAACGCTCGGAGTGCAGCACGTCCTGCAGCTGCGCGCGCGGCACCTCGGCATTGGCGACCAGTGACGACCAGTCCTCGGCGAACTCGTCCCACGAGGCATAGCGGTCGTCGCGCTGCTTGGACAGCGCGCGCTCCAGGATGGCGTGCATGCGCGGCGGCACGCCTTCGCGCAGCGCCGACAGCGCCGGCGGCGTGCCGTTGTAGATCTGGTGCATCAGCGCCGGCTGCGTCTGTGCATCGAAGGGCGGGCGACCGGCCACCAGGTGGTACAGCACGGCCGCCAGCGAATACTGGTCGGCGCGTGAATCGAGCGTGCTGCCATCGAGCTGCTCGGGCGACATGTAGGCCAGCGAGCCGACGCGGAACACCTGCGTGCGGTCGGACAGCGTGTCCAGCACGCTGCCGAAGTCGCTGACCTTGACGTCGATCACGTGCTCGTTCTGCACCACGGCCAGGATGTTGGCCGGCTTCACGTCGCGGTGGATCAGGCCCTGGCGCGACACGTAGCCCAGCGCCTTGGCGCACTTGAAGCCGATTTCGACGATCTGGTCGAGCGACAGCAGGGCGTTGGCGCGGCAGAAGCGCCTGAGCGTCACGCCCGGCACGTACTCCATCACCAGGTAGGGCATCACCGGGTCCGGCACGGCGTCGAAGATCTCGACGACGTTGGGGTGCTTCAGCTTGCCGGCGAGCGCCGCCTCGGCGTCGAAGAAGTGGGTGCGGTAGTGGCTGTCGGCGCTGGCCAGGCTGCCGGCGGCGCGCACGCGCTTGATGGCCACCAGGCGGTCGCGGAAGTCGTCGCGGGCGAGGAAGACCTCGCTGGTGGCGCCTTCGCCGATGCGCGATTGCACGCGGTAGCGGCCGATCCACGCGGGGTGGTCGGGTTCGGCGGCGGGGGGTGGCGTGGCGCTCAAGGTGCTGGGGGGCCGACGCGTTGCGCGGCAGGGCTGCGGGCCATTATGCAGGCCGGTCTCCGGGGCCCGCGTGGCGGAAATCCGGGCTCCAGCGGCCAAAGTACCCAGAGATTCCAAGGAGGCCCCCACTCTAGAATCCCGCCGATGATTTGCCCCCAGCTCACTTCGTTCGCAGCCCCCGAGGGACGCTCATTGCCTTTCGGACGGCCGGGCAGGCACTGATGATCCAAGCCAAGCAACAACTCCTCGAGGCGCTGGGCGCCGCGGTCGCGCAGCTCGCGCCCGGGACCGCTTTCGAGCCCGCCTTCGAATCCCCCAAGCAAGCCGCCCACGGCGACTTTGCCGTCACCGCCGCCATGCAGCTGGCGCGCGGCCTGAAGCGCAACCCGCGCGAGCTGGCCACGCAGCTGGTGGACGCGCTGCGTGCGCAGCCGGCGGTCGAACGCTGGGTCGAGGCGCTGGACATCGCCGGCCCCGGCTTCATCAACCTGAAGCTCAAGGCCGCCGCGCGCCAGGCCGTGGTGGCCGAGGTTCGCGCCGCGGGCCATGCCTTCGGCCGCCGCGCGCCGAACGGCCAGCGCCTGATGGTCGAGTTCGTCTCCGCCAACCCCACCGGCCCGCTGCACGTGGGCCACGGCCGCCAGGGCGCTTTAGGCGATTCGATCTGCCGGCTGTTCGAATCGCAGGGCTGGCAGGTGCAGCGCGAGTTCTATTACAACGACGCCGGCGTGCAGATCGCGACGCTTGCGAACTCGACGCAGGCCCGCCTGCGCGGCCTGAAGCCCGGCGACGCCGAATGGCCGGCGGATGCCTACAACGGCGACTACATCGCCGACATCGCCGCTGACTTCCTGGCCAAGAAGACGGTGCATGCCGACGACCGCGAATTCACCGCCAGCGGCGACGTGAACGACCTCGACGGCATCCGCCAGTTCGCCGTGGCCTACCTGCGCCACGAGCAGGACCTGGACCTGCAGGCCTTCGGCGTGCGCTTCGACCACTATTTCCTGGAGACCAGCCTGTATTCGGACGGCAAGGTGGACGCCACCGTGGCCCGCCTGCAGGCCGCCGGCAAGACCTACGAGCACGAAGGCGCGCTGTGGCTGCGCAGCACCGACTACGGCGACGACAAGGACCGGGTCATGCGCAAGACGGACGGCTCGTACACCTACTTCGTGCCCGACGTGGCGTACCACATCAACAAGTGGGAGCGCGGGTTCCAGAAGGTGATCAACGTGCAGGGCACCGACCACCACGGCACCATCGCCCGCGTGCGCGCCGGCCTGCAGGCCGCGGGCGTGGGCATCCCGCAGGGCTGGCCCGACTACGTGCTGCACAAGATGGTCACGGTGATGAAGGGCGGCGAGGAGGTGAAGATCTCCAAGCGCGTCGGCGGCTACGTGACCCTGCGCGACCTGATCGACTGGACCAGCCGCGACGCGGTGCGCTTCTTCCTGATCAGCCGCAAGGCCGACACCGAGTTCACCTTCGACGTCGACCTGGCGCTGAAGGCCAACAACGACAACCCGGTGTTCTACGTGCAGTACGCGCATGCGCGCATCTGCTCGGTGCTGGCCGAGCATGCCAACCGCGGCGGCCAGCCGGTGGACGGCAGCGAGGACCTGTCGCTGCTGGTGGCGCCGAGCGAGCAGGCGCTGATGCTGAAGCTGGCCGCCTACCCGGACATGCTGGCCGCCGCCGCCGCCGACATGGCGCCGCACGACATCGCGTTCTACCTGCGCGACCTGGCCGCGGCTTATCACAGTTATTACGACGCCGAGCGCTTCCTGGTCGACGACCCGGCGCTGGCGCGCGCGCGCATGGCGCTGCTGGCGGCCACCCGCCAGGTGCTGCGCAATGCGCTGGACCTGCTGGGCGTCAGCGCCCCCGAAGCAATGGCCCGTGACGCAGCGGTGGAGGCAGCGCAATGAGCGGGGCGAAGAACACGCCGAAGGGCGGCGCCAAAGTGGGCGCGAAGGGCGTGACGAAGAAGAGCCAGCGCGGCGGCTTCGTGCTGGGCATGGTGGTGGGCCTCTTGATCGGCCTGGCGCTGGCGCTGGCGGTGGCGCTCTACATCACCAAGGTGCCGATCCCCTTCGTCAACAAGGTGCACCAGCGCACGGCCGAGCAGGACGCCGCCGAGGCGGCGAAGAACCGCAACTGGGACCCCAACGCGCCGCTGGCGGGCCGCAACCCGGCCAAGCCCGCTGCGCCGGCGGCACCCGCGGCGTCCGGTGCGGTGGCACCGACGGCGGATGCCACGCCCGCCCCGGCACCCGTGCAGCCCGCGCACGTGGCCAGCGCACCGACCGCACCGACCTCGGCCGCACCGGCCCAGGCCGCCGCGTCGCGCAGCACGCGCGACCCCGCCGCCATCCTGGCCGGCCAGTCGCCCAAGCCCGCCGCACCGACCACCGACGTCTTCAGCTACTACGTGCAGGCCGGCGCGTATTCGCGCCCGGAAGACGCCGAACAGCAGCGCGCCAAGCTGGCCATGATGGGCGTGGGCGCCCGCGTGATGGAGCGCGAGCAGTCCGGCCGCATGGTCTACCGCGTGCGCGTGGGCCCCTTCGACGCGCGCGACGAGGCCGAAGGCATGCAGGCCCGCCTGGCCAGCGCCAGCGTCGAGGCCAGCCTTGTCCGCGTGGAGCGCTGACCCTGCGTTGTTGAACTTGTCGGCGCCGGCGCGAGTCGCAGACCGGCACCCCTCCGCCACCAAAGGACCTCCTCGAATGAAGCGTCGTGACTTCGCCCTGGCACTGGGCACCGCCAGCCTGCCCGCCCTGTGGACCGGGGCCGCGCAGGCCCAGCAGCCGGCGGAAGGCAAGGAATTCACCCGGCTGCAGCCGCCCGCCCCGGTGAGCACGCCGGCCGGCAAGGTGGAAGCCATGGAGTTCTTCGGCTACTGGTGCCCGCATTGCTTTGCCTTCGAGCCCTCGCTCGACGCCTGGGTGCGCAAGCTGCCGGCCGACGTGGTGTTCCGCCGCATCCCCGTCTCCTTCGGCCCGCCGCACGAGGCCTACCAGAAGCTCTACTACGCGCTGGAAGCGCTGGGCCAGCTGGACACGATGCACCGCAAGGTCTTCAACGCCATCCACCTGCAGAAGCTGCGGCTGGACAAGGACGACGACCTGAAGGTGCTGGCCAAGGAAGGCAACCTGGACTTCGCGAAGCTGAAGGACACGATGGGCAGCTTCTCGGTGGCCACCAAGTGCAGCCAGGCCAAGCAGCTGGCCAGCACCTACAAGCTGGATGGCGTGCCGACGCTGGCGGTGCAGGGCCGCTACATCACGTCCGTCGGCCAGGCCGGCAGCCACGAGCGGGCGCTGCAGGTGATGGAAGCGCTGATCCAGCAGGTGCGCAAGGGCGCCTGACAGCCGGCAGGCGAGGCCGCGGGGCGCGCCTAACGGCCGGTCGGTGCGGCCTTGTTCGCCTCGTTCGGCCTTGTTTCTGCGATCCGGCGCCGCGTTGGCGCGGCAGCAAAGCGGCCCTCGGGCTTCCCCAGGCCGCCCGCCGATGTGTGCGGCAAGCGCCACAGATTCGGATCGCTTGGTGCGCCGCGCGGCACGGGCTTGGGTCTAGAATGGCCTGCAAGTTTTGTGCCGCGCGATGCCAACCCATTCCCCTCTTCCCCCCCGGTTCGCGTGCTGCGTCGCGGCACTGCTGGCTGGCGCCACGCTGCCGGCCCAGGCCGAGAAGGCGGACCGCAGCAAGCCGATGACGCTGGAGTCCGACCAGCCCTGCGTCGTCAACCTGGTGAAGAACACCAGCAGCTGCAGCGGCAACGTCGTCATCACCCAGGGCACGCTGCTGCTGCGGGCCGATCGGGTCGAACTGCGCGAGACGCCCGACGGTTACCAGCTCGCCAGCGCCATCGGCACGGATGCCAAGCCGGCGCAGTACCGCCAGAAGCGCGACGCGGTGGACGAGTTCGTCGAAGGCACTGCCCAGCGCATCGACTACGACAGCCGCGCGAACACCCTGCGCTTCGAAGGCAAGGCCACCGCCCGCCGGCTGCGCGGCGCCGTGCCGGCCGACGAGATCCACGGCCAGGTCATCACCTGGGACAACACCGCCGAGCTCTTCAACGTGCAGGGCGGCGTGGCCACCGAAGGCAACCCTGGTGGCCGCGTGCGTGCGGTGCTGGCGCCGCGTGAACCGGCCGCTTCCGCCCCCGCGGCGCCCGCCAGCGGGCCGGCGCTGCGCAGCTCACGCACCCTCGGGGAGCGGCGTTGAACGCTCCCGGGCCTGCGGGCCACACGCTCGCGCCCAAGGCGGGTGCACAGCCAGGCGGGCGCGCCAGCCGCCTGGAGGTGAAAGGCCTGCAGAAGACCTACGGTTCGCGCAAGGTGGTCAAGGAAGTGCACCTGGCCGTCGGCGGCGGCGAGGTGGTGGGCCTGCTGGGCCCCAACGGCGCGGGCAAGACCACCACCTTCTACATGGTCGTGGGCCTGGTGCGGGCCGATGCCGGCGAGATCCGCATCGACGGCGTGGCGGTACACGGCAAGCCCATTCACCAGCGCGCGCGCATGGGGCTGTCGTACCTGCCGCAGGAAGCCTCGATCTTCCGCAAGCTCAACGTCGCCGAGAACATCCGCGCCGTGCTGGAACTGCAGACCGATGCCGATGGCCGGCCGCTGAAGCCCAAGGCCATCAGCGAGAAGCTGGACCAGCTGCTGCACGAGCTCAGCATCGAGAAGCTGCGCGATTCCCCCGCGCCCGCGCTGTCCGGTGGTGAGCGCCGCCGCGTGGAAATCGCCCGTGCGCTGGCCACCCAGCCGCGCTTCATCCTGCTGGACGAGCCCTTCGCCGGCGTCGACCCGATCGCGGTGATCGAGATCCAGCGCATCATCGGCTTCCTGAAGGCGCGTGGCATCGGCGTGCTGATCACCGACCACAACGTGCGCGAGATGCTGGGCATCTGCGACCGCGCGTACATCATCAGCGAAGGCCGCGTGCTCGCCGAAGGCACGCCGGCCGAGATCGTCGAGAACCCGGACGTGCGCCGGGTCTACCTCGGCGAGCACTTCCGGATGTAA
>CBIHPZ010000155.1:0-7504 GCA_966211865.1 uncultured Aquabacterium sp. | reverse complement strand
GCCGTCGCCCCGGAGCGGCCCGGGGTCGAACCAGCGAATCGCCCATAACAGCTATTGCAAACCGGCATCGCGCAGACGCCTGCGGGGATGGCGCGCGCTCAGCCGCAACGGTCGGGCGGTCGGGCGGTCGGGCGGTCGGGCGTTGCGGCGTGCGCGCCGTCGACCGCGCAGACGCAACAACGCCCGCCGCGGCAGCGCCAGGGCGGGCGTCGTGGGGCGCGGGACCGTGGCGTGGCCCGCGCGCTTCAGGCCATGGTCAGGCCAGGTTGGGCGCCACCGGTGCCGCGGTCGGCTGGCCGGCGTCGCGCTCGGCCTGCCACTCGGCCAGGCGCGTCATGTTCGACAGCGAGATCTGGTGCGCGTGGATCAGGCCCAGCAGCCCGGTGCGGGCCAGGTCCAGCATCTGGGCGTCGGACAGCGCGTTGACCTTGTCGCCATCGATCGTCAGGAAGCCGTTGACCTGCACCTTGTGGCCGGTCGGCAGGGTGGCTTCGAACTGCATGTCGCGCAGCAGGCCCAGTTCCACCAGCTTTTCGCCATAGCGGCGGGTGCGCTCGATGTCGATCTCCAGCTGTTCCAGCTGCTGCTGGACCGCCATCGTCAGCTCGGTGGGGGCGCCGTCGTCCTTGAAGAGCGGGTCGCCCGCGTTCTCGGACAGGCCGATCCAGTCCTCGTCCACGCACAGCATCATTTCCGTCTCGCTGGTGCGGGCCATCGCGAACGGGTAGGTGCGCAGCATGGCGGGCACGTAGCGCACGCGCCAGCGGTCGGCGGCGTCGATGCACAGGTTCTGGCCCTGCTGCAGGCCGAACACCGCGATCGGCGCGACCTGCGGCTTGCCCTTCGCGTCCTGGCCGGCCGGCACCCAGACGATCGGGTAGTCCTTGCACGCCTCGGCGAATTCGCCGGCGGCGATGAAGAAGGCGTTCATGGCCTTGCTGCGCGTCATGTCGCGCGCATTGCGGTCGAGCTTGAGGTTGCGGTGCTTCTGGCGGTCCAGCGCAGCCGGCTTCTTGTGCAGGTTCTCGTTGATCATGGATTCATGCCTTCAGGGGGTTCGGTGCGGGACACCAGCACCTTGTCGATGCGTTTGCCGTCGAGGTCCACCACCTCGAAACGCCAAGCCTCCCATTCCACCACATCGGCCGTTCGCGGCAGCCGCCCCAGCAGCAGGATCACCATGCCGGCCAGCGTGTTGTAGCGGCCACGGTCTTCCTCGGGCAGTTCGCGCAGGTCCAGCCGGTCCTTCAGCTCGGTGACCGGAATCAGGCCGTCCATCAGCCAGCTGCCGTCCGCGCGCTGCACGGCCCAGGCGTCGTCGGCGCTGGGGGTGGAGAACTCGCCGGTGATGGCCTCCAGCACGTCGCGCACGCTGATCACGCCCTGCACCGAGCCGTACTCGTCAACGACGAAGACCAGTTCCGACGCCGTGGCCCGGAACAGCTCCAGCAGCTCCATGCCGGACAGCGTCTCCGGCACGAACACCGGCGGCTGCATCAGCGCCGCCAGGTCGGGCTGCTCGCCGCGCGCCAGCGGTTGCAGCAGCGAACGCGCTTCCACGATGCCCACCACGTCGTCCAGCCCGCCGCGGCACACGGGGTAGCGCGAGCGGCCGTGCTCGGCCATCACCGCCAGCAGCTCGCTGGTGGGCGCGCCGCTGTCCAGCCAGGTGATTTCCGTGCGCGGGATCATCATCGAGCCGATCTGGCGGTCGTCGAGCCGGAACACGTTGCGCACCATCTGGTGCTCCTGCGCCTCGATGACGCCGGTCTCCACGCCCTCTTCCAGGCTGGCGGCGATTTCCTCTTCCGTCACGTGGCGCGAAGGCGCCTCGCGGATGCCGAGGATGCGCAGGGTGGTGTCGGTGCAGACGGACAGCAGCCACACGAAGGGCCGGGTGGCGGTGGACAGCCATTCCATCGGCCGCGCCACGCGGCGCGCCACCGTCTCGGGGTACATCTGGCCCAGGCGCTTGGGCACCAGCTCGCCGAAGATGATGGTCAGGAAGGTGATGATGACCACCACCAGCGCGGTGGCGGTGACGGTGGCCACGCCCTGGCTCATCGGCGCCACGGTGAGCAGCCAGTCCGCCAGCGGCTTGGAGAACGCCGCGTCGCCCACGATGCCGTTCAGCACGCCGATCGACGTGATGCCGATCTGCACCGTGGACAGGAACTTCGTCGGGTGGTCGTGCAGGTCGATGGCGGCCTGCGCGCCGGATTCCTCCGCCTCCGCCATCGCGGCCAGCCGCGCCTTGCGGGCGGCGGTCAGCGCCATTTCGGACATGGCGAACAGCCCGTTCAGGAGGATCAGGAAGACCAGTAACGCAACGTCCATGGCGGGGGCGCAGCAGGTTTTGCGCCCAGCTCTGCTTGCCCTGAAGGCGGGGCGGCGAGCGTAGCAGAATCAGCGCCCTCGCCCCCCGGCTCACCTCGTTCGCGGCCCTCCATGCACTTCCTGATCGGCGACCTGCAAGGCTGCTGCGACGCCTTCGACCGCCTGCTGGCCGAGATCGGCTTCTCCCCCTCGCGCGACACGCTGCACGTGCTGGGCGACGTGGTGAACCGCGGCCCGCAGTCGCTGCGCACCCTGCAGCGCCTGCGGGCGCTGGACGGCGCCGCCACCGCGCTGCTGGGCAACCACGACCTGCACCTGCTGGCGGTGGCCGAGGGCATCCGCCCGCAGCACCGCAGCGACACGCTGCAGGAGATCCTGGACCACCCCGATCGCGATGCCCTGCTCGCCTGGGTGCGCCACTGCCCGCTGGCCGACAGGGCGCATGGCTGGCTGCTGGTGCACGCCGGCCTGGTGCCCCAGTGGGATGCGGCCACCGCGCTGGCCCTGGCCGGCGAGGTGCAAACCATGCTGCGCGGCCCCGACCTGCACGGCTTCCTGCGCGTGATGTACGGCAACGAGCCGCTGCGCTGGGACGACGCGCTCACCGGCGCCGACCGCTGGCGCTTCGTCATCAACGTGATGACGCGCATCCGCTTCTGCAGCGACGACGGCACGCTCGAATTCGGCACCAAGGACGGCGCCGCCGCCGCGCCGCCCGGCTACCGTCCGTGGTTCGAGGTGCCGGGCCGCCGGAGCGCCTCGACACCCATCGCGTTCGGCCACTGGTCCACGCTGGGACTGCGCGTTGAGCCGACATTGATGTCGCTGGACACGGGGTGCGTCTGGGGTGGTGCGCTCACCGCCGTGCGCGTCGACGGCGGGCGCCAGGAAGTGGCCCGCGTGGCCTGCGGCAATCCCACGAAAAGATGACGAAATGGCTCCTTTGGCGCCTGCCGAAGGGCTATTTCGCATGCTCCAATTCCGGCCAATCCCTTGAATACCGGCGCGCCCCAGCGCGTGAGGAAGCACTTCCATGGCCGTCGAAAATTGGACCCTTGACAAGGTCTTCAACCAGCTCAACAGCCGCGAGCGCTGGAGCGGCAGCACCATCACCTTCTCGTTCCCGCAGACCGCCAGCGGCATGTTCTCGCAGGGCGAGGCCGCCGGATTCCGCGCCGCCAACGCCGCGCAGCAGCAGCTGATGACCCTGGCGCTGGCCACCTGGGACGACCTCATCGGCCAGAGCTTCGTCCCCGGCACGCCGGGCCAGACGAACATCGAGATGGCCTACACCAGCACCGAGATCGGCTACGCCCACGCGTACTACCCGACCAACGGCAGCGCCTGGTTCAACGTCACCGAAGACACGCTGGTCAACACCGCCCTCGGCGAGTACGGCTTCCTGACCTTCGTGCATGAAATCGGCCACGCACTGGGCCTGGACCACATGGGCGACTACAACGGCAACGGCAACTGGTCGCCGTCGTCGTTCCAGGACAGCGTGGTGCTGTCGGTCATGTCGTATTTCGGCCCGCGCTATGCCGCGGCCAACTACAACGCCGAGGTGATGCAGGCCGACTGGACCGCGTCCAACGGCCACACCTACACGGCGCAGACGCCGATGGTCAACGACGTGATGGCCATCCAGCGCATCTACGGGGCATCGACCACCACGCGCCTGGACAACACCGTCTACGGCTTCAGCAGCACGGTGGGCGGCACCACCGGGCGCATCTACGACTTCACGGTCAACACCCATCCCATCATCACGCTGTTCGATTCGGGCGGCACCGACACCCTGGACCTGAGCGGCTGGAACACGGCCAGCCGCGTGAGCCTGAAGGCCGGCGAGTTTTCGTCGGCCAACGACATGACCAACAACATCGCGATCGCCTACGACACGGTGATCGAGAACGCACGCACCGGCGGCGGCAACGATGTCTTGAATGGGAATTCGGCCGCCAACCGCCTGGAAGGCGGCGCCGGCAACGACGAACTGAACGGCCAGGAGGGCGACGACGTCCTGGTCGGCGGCCTCGGCAACGACATCATCGACGGCGGCGTCGGCACCGACACCGCGGTGTTCGAAGGCAACTTCAACACCTACACCATCGGCCAGTCCGGCGGCGTCATCACGGTGACGGGCACCGCGAGCGGCAGCGACCGCCTCAGCAACGTCGAGCGCTTCCAGTTCGCCGACGGCGTGCGCACCATCGACCAGCTCTCCCCCGGCGCCGACACCACCGCGCCGCAGCTGCTCACCCAGCTGCCGGCCGACGACGCCACCGGCGTGGCCCCGGGCGCCGACCTGGTGCTCAACTTCAGCGAACAGGTGCGGGCCGGCAGCGGCACGATTTCCATCTTCAGCGCCAGCGGCGCGCTGGTGGCCAGCATCACCGCGACGGACACGGCGCAGGTCCGGTTCAACGGCAACACCGCCACCATCGACCCCGCCGCCAACCTGCCCACCGGGCAGTCGTTCTACGTGCTGGTCAGTGCCGGGGCCTTCACCGACCTCAGCGGCAATGGCTGGGCCGGCATCACCTCGCCCACGGGGTGGAACTTCAGCACCGGCGCCACCGACACCGCCGCGCCGCAGGTGGTCACGCTGACGCCGGCCGACAACGCCGCCAGCGTCAACGCCGCGTCCAGCCTGGTGATGCTCTTCAACGAGCCGGTGGTGGCGGGCACCGGCAACTTCGTGATCCGCAACGGCAGCACGGTGGTGGCCACCATCGCCGCCGGCGACACCAACCGCGTCACCATCAGCGGCAGCACGGTCACCATCAACCCGACCGCCGACCTGCCCGTCAACGCCGACCTGTACGTCACGGTGGATGCCGGCGCCCTGCGAGACGCCGCCGGCAATGCCTTCGCCGGCATCAGCAGCGCCACCGCGTGGAACTTCCACACCAGCAGCAGCGGCCCCACCGACGACTACCCCTACCGCACCGACACCACCGGACTCGTCACCGTCAACGGCCCCGCCGCCAGTGGCGTCATCGAGGTGCCGGACGACGCCGACCTGTTCAAGGTGGCGCTGGTCGCCGGCACCACCTACACCTTTACGCTGCAACGCACGAGCGGCACGGGCGGCCTCACCAACCCCTACCTCCAGCTCTACGGCACCCAGCCGAATGCCAACACCTCGCCGCCGCTGATCACCCAGGACGACGACAGCGGTGGCGCCGGCAACGCCCGCATCAGCTACACGCCCACCGCCAGCGGCACCTATTTCCTGGCCGCGTGGGACTACGACACCGGCACCGGCGCCTACACGCTCAGCGCCACCACGCAGGACAGCGGCGGGCCCACGCTGGTCAACATCGCGCCGCAGGACGACGCCACCCAGGTCAATGCCGCGGCCGACCTGGTGCTGACCTTCAGCGAGAGCGTGGTCCGCGGCACCGGCAGCATCCGCATCTACACCACGGCCGGCACTCTGGCGCGTGAAGTGAGCGTCAGCGACACCGCCAACGTCGTCATCAACGGCAGCACGGTCACGGTGAACCCGGGCGCCAACCTCCCGTCGGGCACGGGCTTCTACGTCAACATCGACGCCAACAGCTTCCGCGACCAGACGGGCAACGGCTTCAACGGCCTGTCGGGCAGCACCAGCTGGAACTTCAGCACCGCCACCGCGGCATCGACGGACGACTACCCGCTGAACGTCAGCACCGACGGCCAGCTGTCCCCCAACGGCAGCACCATCAGCGCCCGCATCGACTACGCCAACGATGGCGATCTCTTCAAGGTGCAGCTGGTCGCGGGCGTCACCTACCGCTTCGACATGGTCAGCCCGGCCAGCAGCAGCGTCGACCCGTACATCGCGCTGTACGGCCCGCTGCCGGGCGTGACGCTGATCGCCAAGGACGACGACAGCGGCCCGCTGCCGCTGGACGCACGCCTGTACTACACGCCCACCGCCACGGGCGTGTATTACGTGGCCGCTTTCGACTATTCCGAATCCACGGGCAGCTACAGCATCTCGGCCGCGGTGCCGACCGACGACTACCTGGGCTCCACCACCACCGGCGGCCGGCTCACCCCGAACGGCACGGCCGCCACCGGCCAGATCAACGTGCCCGCGGACACCGACATGTTCGCGATCTCGCTGAACGCCGGCACGCAGTACACCTTCGACCTGAAGAGCGCCGGCCAGGGCTCCGGCCTGAAGGACCCCTACATGGTCCTGTTCGACAGTGCCGGCAAGCCCCTGGCCTACGACGACGACACCGGCGTCGGCTACGACGCCGAGATCACCTTCACGCCCACCACCAGCGGCACCTACTACGTCGGCGCGTCGGACTTCGACACCGGCACCGGCAACTACGCCGTGTCGGCCTTCGTGCGCAACGTCATCAACGGCTCGCCGCAGGCCGACGCCATGACCGGCACGGCCGGCACCGACACGCTCAGCGCCGGCCCCGGCGCCGACACCTTGCGCGGCCAGGAGGGCGACGACATCCTCGACGGCGGCACCGGCATCGACGTCGCCGTCTACAGCGGCAACACCAACGGCTTCTTCATCCAGGCGCTGGCCAACGGCGGCTACGTGCTCACCGACGACCGCGGCAACCAGGGCCGCGACCTGCTCTACAACGTGGAGCGCCTGCGCTTCGACGATGGCCTGTGGGCCATCGACATGGACGGCAGCGCCGGCCTCACCGTGAAGACGCTGGGCGCCGTGTTCGGCAAGGCCTTGGCGACGAACGAGAACTTCATCGGCATCGGCCTGGGCCTGCTCGACGGCGGCATGCAAGCGCTGCCGCTGATGCAGCTGGCCCTCAACGCGGCCCTGGGCACCAGCAACCCGAGCAACGCGGCGGTGGTGGACCTGCTCTACACCAACCTCGTCGGCGTCCACCCCGGCGCCGGCGACATGGCCTACTTCACCGGCCTGATCGAGGACGGCACCTTCACCCAGGCCAGCCTGGCGCTGGTGGCCGCCGAGCACCCGCTGAACCTGGCGAACATCGGCTGGGTCGACTTGGTGGGGGTCGGCGTGGGCTACGCCTGATCTGATGCCAGAATCCCCCTCCTGACCGGCCC
Organism: uncultured Aquabacterium sp.; assembly: GCA_966211865.1. Taxonomy (GTDB): domain Bacteria; phylum Pseudomonadota; class Gammaproteobacteria; order Burkholderiales; family Burkholderiaceae_C; genus Pseudaquabacterium. The sequence continues at coordinate 115 of CBIHPZ010000155.1, read as the reverse complement.
CCCCAGCGCCGGTCAGCAGCACAGGAAGCGTGGCCGAGCGGTTTAAGGCACCGGTCTTGAAAACCGGCGAGGGTTCATCCCCTCCGTGAGTTCGAATCTCACCGCTTCCGCCAGA
>CBIHPZ010000154.1:0-7507 GCA_966211865.1 uncultured Aquabacterium sp. | reverse complement strand
GGCGACATGGGCTACCAGCTGGCGCTGCTGCTGGGTTTCACGCTGATCGGCGCCGCGCTGGAACTGCCCTTCGACCTCTGGAGCACCTTCCGCATCGAGCAGCAGTTCGGCTTCAACCGCACCACGCCCAAGCTCTTCTTCACCGACCTCGCGAAGGGCCTGTTGGTCGGCGCCGTGATCGGCCTGCCGCTCGCGGCGCTCATCCTGTGGATCATGCAGGCCACCGGGCGGTGGTGGTGGCTGTGGGCCTGGGGCGCCTGGGCGGCCTTCAACCTGATCATCATGGTGCTGTACCCGACGGTGATCGCGCCGCTCTTCAACAAGTTCGAGCCGCTGACCGACGCCACGCTGGCCAGCCGCGTGCAGGCGCTGATGCAGCGCTGCGGCTTTGCAGCCAAGGGCCTGTTCGTGATGGACGGAAGCCGCCGCTCGGCGCATGGCAACGCGTACTTCACCGGACTCGGCGCGGCCAAGCGCGTGGTGTTCTTCGACACGCTGCTGGCCAAGCTGTCGCCGGCCGAGGTGGAAGCGGTGCTGGCGCACGAGCTGGGGCACTTCAAGCACCGCCACGTCACCAAGCGCATCGCCGCCATGATGTTGATGAGCCTGGCCGGCCTTGCCGCGCTGGGCTGGCTGGCCGGGCAGCCGGCGTTCTACACAGGCCTCGGCGTGCAGCCCAACATCGGCACGCCGAACAATGCGCTGGCGCTGCTGCTGTTCATGATCGTGGTGCCGGTGTTCGGCTTCTTCGCCTCGCCGCTGATGTCGCGCCTGTCGCGCCGCCATGAATTCGAGGCCGATGCGTATGCCTGCGCCCAGGCCAGCGGCAATGACCTGGCCAGCGCGCTGATCAAGCTGCACGAGGACAACGCCGCCACCTTGACGCCCGACCCGCTGTACGTGCGCTTCTACTACTCGCACCCGCCCGCCGGCGAACGGCTGGCGGCGCTGGCGCTGCAGCCGCACGCAGCACCATGACGCAGGCGTCGGATGCCCGCGCCTAAGCCCGCTGCCGCGGTGGCGGCGGCCAGCAATGGCCGCGTCGTGGGCGCGCACGGCCGGCACTTCATGGTCGAGGCCGACGACGGCCGCCGGCTCCTGTGCCACCCGCGCGGCAAGAAGGGCGACGCCGTCGTCGGTGACCTGGTGGTCTGGCAGCCGGCCGGCGACGAGGGCGTGATCGAACGCGTCGTCGAGCGGCGCAACCTGCTGTTCCGGCAGGACGAGGTGCGCAGCAAGTCCTTCGCCGCCAACCTGGACCAGCTGCTGGTTCTGGTGGCGGTTGAGCCGATGTACGCCGAGACGCAGCTGGCGCGCGCGCTGATCGCCGCCGATGCGGCCGGCATCCCCACCCTCATTGCGCTGAACAAGGTCGACCTGCCGACGGCCGACGCCGCACGCGAGCGCCTGGCGCCCTATCGCGCGATGGGCGCGGCCGTGGTGGAGCTGTCGCTCAAGAAGGCGGGGGAAGAGTCGCAGGCCCTGCTGGCGCCGCTGCTGGAAAACCGCGCCACGCTGGTGCTGGGCCCCAGCGGCATGGGCAAGAGCACGCTCATCAACCGCATGGTGCCGGCGGCGGCGGCGCAGGTGGGCGAGATCTCGCAGGCGCTCAACACCGGCCGCCACACCACCACCACCACCACCTGGTACTGGCTGGACGACAGCCGCCGCAGCGCGCTGATCGATTCACCCGGCTTCCAGAACTTCGGCCTGCGCCAGCTGGGACCGGCCGAGCTGACGGCGCACATGCCCGACTTCCGCGCCCACGCGGGCGACTGCCGCTTCTACAACTGCACCCACCTGCACGAACCCGGCTGCGGCGTGCGCGCGGCGCTGGAGCGCGGCGAGATCAGCCCGTCGCGCTACCGCATCTACCAGGAACTGCACGAAGAGCTGTCGGCCACGCGCTACTGACGCGCCTTTTGCGTGCCATCGCCGCGCCATGGCTGGTCGAATCGTCCCAATTCGCGCAGCGCACCAAGAGCGCCCGAGGCAAGCCGCAGCACGCGGCCACCCCAGCGGCCTGCCGGCCGGCTGCGGACGGGCTGCCATCTCGCGGCCGTTGGCAGGGCCTGGCGCCCTCGCCGCGCCGTCCAAGCGCCGCGCGTCCGACCTCAGCCGATGAGGTTCGCCAGCGTCAGCAGCGCAACCAGCAGCATCCACAGCACCACCGAGCGCCACACCAGCCCCACCACGCTGCGCAGGTGGCCCAGCTGCGGCGGCACGCCGGCCGTGGAACCGTCGGCGCCGGGCGTGTCGGTGGGACCGGCCTCGAAGGTGCGCGAGCGTTCGGGCGTCACCCCCGGCGCCGCATCGCCGCCCAGCTGCACCCCCACGGCGCCCGCGGCGGCCGCCAGGATCACGCCTTCGTTCAAATGGCGCCACAGCACCGAGTCGCGGCGCCAGTTGTTGATCGCCTCTTCGAAGTTGCCGACCACCGCGAAGCCGAAGGCGGTGAGGCGGGCCGGCACGTGGTCCATCAGCGCGAACATGCGCTGCGACACGCGCATCAGGCGCTCGTTGGCCGGCACGCCCAGCGCCTTGCTGGGGTAGGTCCAATAACGGCTGGCGAACTCGGCCATGCGGTACAGCACCGCGCCCAGCGGCCCCAGGCCCACGGTGGACAGCAGCACGAACCAGAAGAACACGCCGAAGACATGGCGGTGTGCGGCGAGCAACGCGTGCTCGATCACGTGGCGCATCAGCTCGGTGCGCGGCAGCTCGCTGGCATCCAGGTGCCGCCATTGCGCCAGCAGGCGGCGCGCCTCGTATTCGTCACCGCGCTCCAGCGCGTCGCGGATGTCGGTGAAGTAGTGGCTGAACTGCCGGAAGCCCAGCGTCAGGTACAGCACCGTCACGTCGAACACCAGCGCCAGCACGGCGCTGTAGTAATTCAAGGCCAGGTACACGCCGGAGATCACGAGGCCCGGCGCCAGCACCGAGACGCACCACACGACCCACGCATGGTGCGGGCGGCCCGCGTCGAAATTGCGGCCGGTCCAGCTGACCCAGGACACCAAAGCGTGATGCACCCAGTTGTCGCGCGGCAAGGGCTTCAACTGCTCTATCACCAGCGCGAACAGGACGGCGAAGAAACTCATCGCCGCGCATCATACCCAGGGCACCGCCGTGGTCAGGACGCCAGGAAGCGGTAGAGATTGCGCAGCATCGCCGCGGTTGCGCCCCAGATGAAATAGGTCGCGGCCGGGTCCATCGCTTCGGCCTCCGCCGGCCACGGCATGGACAGGAAACGGCGCGCCTGCCCCTCGATCTCGACCTCGTGGCGCCGGTGGTGGGCCGGCGTCATCAGGTAGTGCAGCGGCACCTCGAAAGCCTCGGCCACCTCGAAGGCGTCGAGCGTCAGCGTGAAGCCGGGGCGCACGAGCGCGATGACCGGCGTGACGACGAAGCTGGTGACGGTGGTGTAGGTCGGCAGCGCGCCGATCACCTCGACGTGCTCGCGCGACAGGCCGATTTCTTCCTCGGTTTCACGCAACGCCGTGGCGACCGCATCGGCGTCCTCGGGCTCGGCGCGGCCGCCGGGGAAGCTGATCTGGCCGGCGTGTGCGCGCAGATGGTCGGTGCGGCGCGTCAGCAGCACCTGCAGGCCGCTGTCGCGCATCACGAGCGGCACCAGCACCGCGGCGGCAGCGGGCTCGCGGTCGATGAAGCGCATGCCGTCACCGGGCCATTCGGGCGTCCAGTCGGTGGCGGCGGCGAAGCGCGCGCGCAGGGCTTCCGGCGCCAGGGCGGCCGGTGCGATGGGCTCGAGGTGGTCGTCGATGCCGACGACCGGTACGGCGCGGGGATCGGTGATGCGCGGCACGCGGGTCATCACCGCAGGATAACGGCGCCCATGAAAAAGCCGCCTCGAGGGCGGCTTTTGCGGAAGCCCGCTGCGCCTGCGGCACAGCCTGACTGCGTCAGGAGAGCTTCTCTTTGATCCGGGCCGACTTGCCCGAACGCTCGCGCAGGAAGTACAGCTTGGCGCGGCGCACGTCGCCACGGCGCTTGACGTCGATCGAGGCGATCAGCGGGCTGTACAGCTGGAACGTACGCTCCACACCTTCGCCGCTGGAGATCTTGCGCACGATGAAGCTGCTGTTCAGGCCGCGGTTGCGCTTGGCGATCACGACGCCTTCGTAGGCCTGCACGCGCTTGCGGGTGCCTTCGACGACGTTGACGTTGACGATCACCGTGTCGCCCGGCGCGAATGCCGGGATGTTCTTGCCGAGACGGTTGATCTCTTCCTGTTCGAGGGTGCGGATCAGATCCACGTGGTTCTCCTGAAGCGATCGGTACCGGCACCAATTCCCAGCCCAATTACTGGATTTGCCCGGCAGAGGATCGAAAAGCCGACGATTATAGCCAGATCAGCTGCCGAGCGACCGCAGGAGCTTCTCGTCCTGCGCGGAAAGCCGCCCCGCCGCCCGCGCCGCCGCGATCAGGTCGGGACGGCGGCGCGCTGTCAGCCTCAGCTGCTGCTCGCGGCGCCAGCTCGCGATCTGGGCGTGGTGGCCGGACAGCAGCACCGCGGGCACCGGCAGGTCGCCCTCGGGCGTCGACAGCACCTCAGGGCGGCTGTAGTGGGGACAGTCCAGCAGCCCGTCCGAAAAGCTGTCCTGCTCGTGCGACGGGGCGTTCAGCACGCCGGGTTGCAGCCGCGCCACTGCGTCGAGCAGCGCCAGAGCCGGCAGCTCGCCGCCCGACAGCACGAAATCGCCGAGGCTCAGTTCCAGCGTGACGTGGCGATCGAGGAAGCGCTGGTCGATGCCCTCGTAACGGCCGCAGAGGAAGATCGCACCCGGCCCCTGGGCCAGGGCCTCAACGCGCGCCTGCGTGATGGCGTGGCCGGTGGGCGTGAAATGCACGACAGGGGCCTCGGCATCGGCGGCGCCGCGGTCGGCGCGCACCGCGCCCAATGCCCGCTCCAGCGGCTCGGCCAGCATCACCATGCCCGGGCCGCCGCCGTAAGGCCGGTCGTCCACGCGGCGGTAGGTGTCCTCGGCGAAATCGCGCAGCGGCCACAGGCGCACGTCGACCTGCCCGCTCTCGAACGCACGCCGGGTGATGCCCTGCGTCAGGTGCGGGCCGAAAAGCTCGGGGAACAGCGTGATGACGTCGAAGCGCATCGGCGATCCGCCAGCCGTCAGTAGTCCAGGCCCCAATCGACGGTGATACGGCGCTCGGCCAGGTTCACGTCATCGACGTAGGCGGCCACGAAGGGAATCAGGCGTTCGCGCTCGTCCAGCGGCGCGTCGGGCGCGGCATCGGGCCGCTGTACGCGCAGCACGCTGTGGGCGCCGGTGTCGAGCAGGTCGGTCACGCTGCCCAGCAATTCGCCGGCGCGGTTGACCACCTGCAGGCCGATCAGGTCGATCCAGTAGTACTCGCCGTCGCCGGCGGTCGGGAAGCTGGAGCGGGCGACGAAGATGCGCGCGCCTTTCATGGCCTCGGCCGCGTTGCGGTCGGGCAGCTCCTGCGCGGACGCCACGACGTCGTCGCCCTGGTCCTTGGCCTGGGTGATGCGGAGCAAGCGCGGCAACGCAGCGGCCACCACCTTCGGCCCAGGCCTTTCAGGCGGCTGGATGAACCAGCGGCGGGATGAAAACAGGGCCTTGGGGTCGGCCGAGAAAGGCTGGACGCGGATCCAGCCCTTGATGCCGAACGCGCCGATCACGCGGCCGACTTCGATGGCGTCGGCGGGAAAGGCGGGTTCGTCAGCTGCACCCGGGGTGTCGGGCATCGTCATGTCCGGCACACCGGGGTTGTCAGGAAAGAAGACCCGGGGCGGCTGGCGCCCCGGCGGGTCATCAGGCGGCGGCCGGAGCGGCAGCGGCCTGGGCCTTGGCGGCGTCGCCGACCAGGCGCTTGACCGTGGGCGACAGCTGGGCGCCGACACCCTTCCAGTAGGTCACGCGGTCCAGCGCGACGCGCAGCGGTTGCTCGCCGCCGGCGGCCATCGGGTTGTAGAAACCCACGCGCTCGAGGTAGCGGCCATCACGGCGCTCGCGCGAGTCGGCCACGACGATGTTGTAGAACGGGCGCTTCTTGGCGCCGCCACGAGCCAGTCGAATAACGACCATGTTTGATCTTCCGAAAAATCGTTGGCGACAGGCCAGCCAAGGAGACACGCGAGGCCGAACCAATCATTTCGCCTTCCGTCGCCCCGCCCTCATTCGTGGAGGCGGGTTGCATCGGTCAGCACAGTCTCGGCACCGTAGATACGCCGGCATCCCTGCCGACCAGCACCGAAACCGCGCATTATAGACTTTCGGATCCGCTACGGAATGCCCACCGAATGTCCGCCCACCCTGCCCTGCTGATCCGGCCCAGCCTGCCGGCCGACGTCCCGGCGATCACCGCGATCTACGCCCACAACGTGCTGCACGGCACCGGCACCTTCGAGCTGGAAGCGCCGGACGAAGCCGAGATGGCGCGCCGCCGCGACGACGTGCTGGGCAAGGGCCTGCCCTGGCTGGTGGCCGAGGCGGACGGCCGCGTGCTCGGCTATGCCTACGCCAACCACTTCCGGCCTCGGCGCGCCTACCGTTTCTGCCTGGAAGACTCGATCTACCTGCATCCCGACGCGCGCGGCCAAGGCGTCGGCCGCATCCTGTTGACGGAACTGCTCACCCGCTGCGAGGCGCAGGGCGCGCGCCAGATGCTGGCCGTGATCGGCGATTCGGCCAATGCCGGCTCCATCGGCGTGCACGCCGCGCTGGGCTTCGAGCACACCGGCGTGCTGAAGGCCTCCGGCTGGAAATTCGGCCGTTGGCTGGACGTGGTGCTGATGCAGCGCAGCCTGGGCACCGGCAGCAGCACGCCGGCGGTGGACTGAGCGCCCGCCGTGCGCTATCGCTCAAAGACGCTGGCCGCGTGGCTGGCACTCGTTGCGGGCCCATTCGGCGCGCACCGCTTCTACCTGCACGGCCGGGGCGACCTGTGGGCCTGGCTGCACCCTTGGCCCACCTTGCTGGGCGCGGTGGGCGTGCTGCGCATGCGGTCGCTGGGGCAGGACGACCACGTGGCGTGGCTGCTGATCCCGGTGCTGGGCGTGATGATCGCCCAGGCCATGCTGGCGGCCATCCTGATCGGGCTGACGCCGGACGAGCGCTGGCAGCAGCGCTTCAACCCCAGCAGCCCGGCACGCGCGAGCGGCTGGGCGGCGGTCATCGCGGTGATCGCCGCGCTGGTCGTCGGCGGCATCGCGCTGATGGGCACGCTGGCCTTCGGCGGCGAGAAGTTCTTCCAGTGGCAGGCGGAGCGCGACGCGTCGGCCGATGCGGTGGACGCCACCCCGCCGCCGCGCTGATCGGCCAAAGCGCTCAACGCGCCACCGGAACCGCGCTGGCGCACCGCCTGGGCGGTGCCTTACCCGCCCCAGCCGGGCGTCAAGCGAACAGCTGCAGGCTGATCCAGTAGGCGATCGCGGCCACGAAAGCCGAGGCGGGGATCGTGAAGATCCAGGCCCAGACGATGTTGCCGGCCACGCCCCAGCGCACCG
>CBIHPZ010000153.1:0-7560 GCA_966211865.1 uncultured Aquabacterium sp. | reverse complement strand
CGCTGTCCACCACCGGCGGCTCGCCCGCAATGGCCGCCGTCCAGCCCGCCACGTCGCGCGCGTTCATGGTGCTGTCGGGCCCCAGGCGCGCGTCTTCGTAGCCGTGGTGCGTGACGTCGGGCAGGTACTGCTCGCGCGACAGCAGCGTGCCGGCGCACTGCCCTTCGCGCGGCGGCGGGCTGCCGGTTTCGCCGCGCAGGCGCTCGGTCAGTTCTTCCATCAGCCAGCGCGGCACCAGCGTGCGTTCGCCGGGGTAGATGAAGCCGAACAGCACCAGGTGCGACAGCAGCACGCGCCAGTGCGGGCCGAAGCGGATGAGCAGGCGCCGCCAGTCCATGCGCAGTGCACAGGTGCGGATGAGGTGCGCGATGTCGGCGCCGTCGAAGCGTTCGCGCTCCATGATGAAGGCCTTGGTCCAGATGCTTTCCTCCACCGGCATCAGCTTCACCGGCAGGCCCAGCACCTGCGCGTCCACGGCATGGTCGAACCACAGGTCGTCCACCGGCGACAGGCCGTTGCCGGAATTGAAGATCACGTCGACGAAGCCGCTCTCGTCATGCACCTTGCCCAGCCAGTGCGGGAAGGTGAGCTCGGTGCGGTAGCCCAGGCGCGCGGTGAAGTCGACCAGGCGCGGCCAGTCGGCCTGGCGGATGAAGATGTCCAGGTCCTTGGTGGGCCGGCGGATGCCGGTGAAATGGGCGAAGGAGAAGGCGCCGCCGATCAGGAAGGGCACGCCGTGCGACTGCAGGGATTGCAGCAGGTGCGTGTAGAACGGCGCGGCGGCTTCGGTGGCGTCGGGGGTCGTCATGCCGGGCTGCAGGGCAAGGCACGTGCCGCGCCGGGCGCGCTGTTTGCTGCGCCCGCCGCCATGAACGCAGAACCCCGGGACCTCCCCCGCGACATCCGCTTTGCCGCCGTCGGCGACCTGCATTGCACCGAAGCGTCCGCCGGCACGCTGCGCGGCTTCTTCGCGCAGGCCTCGGAAGCGGCCGATGCGCTGCTGCTGTGCGGCGACCTGACCGACTACGGCACCGCCCGCGAGGCGAAAGTGCTGGCAGACGAATTGAGCGTGGTCTCGGTGCCGGTGATTGCGGTGCTGGGCAACCACGACCACGAGACCGGCACGCCGGACGAGGTGCGCCGCACGCTGCAGGCGGCCGGCGTGCAGGTGCTGGACGGCGAGGCCACCGAGGTGATGGGCGTGGGCATCGCCGGCACCAAGGGCTTCGCCGGCGGCTTCGGCCGCGGGTCGCTGGGCGCCTGGGGCGAACCGGCGATCAAGGCCTTCGTCAACGAGGCGCTGCAGGAGGCGATGAAGCTGGAAGCCGCGCTGGCCAAGCTGCGCACGCGGCGCCGCATTGCGCTGCTGCACTACGCGCCGGTGGTGGACACGGTGCAGGGCGAGCCGGCGGAGATCTTCGCCTTCCTCGGCAGCAGCCGGCTGGAAGACCCGCTGCTGCGGCACCCGGTGGACCTGGTGGTGCACGGCCATGCGCACCGCGGCACGCCGGAAGGCCGCACGCTCAACGGCATCCCGGTCTACAACGTGGCCAAGCCGCTGCTGGAACGCACGTTCAGCGGCCAGCCGGGTTTCCGGTTGCTGCGCGTGCCGGCGGCGGAGGCAGCCCACGCGGCGGAACCCCGCAGCGAGACGGCGGGCTGAAGGTCCGGGCGGCCGGGTCAGCCCCCGCGCGGCCGGTTCTTGTCCCAGATCGCCAGCAGGATCAGCAGGTAGGAGACCAGGCGCACCAGGTAGTGCAGCGGTGATTCGTCCTCGTTCCAGGTGCCGGCCAGTGCCATCGCCACGCGGTTGGCGGCCTCGATCCAGAAGGCCAGCATGAAGAACAGGAAGAAGCGGTCGCGCGTGCTGCGCCAGTAGCGCAGGAAGAAGAGGCCCGCGACGAAGGACAGGGCGGCGATGGCGCCCAGCAGCATCTCGTTCACCGGTCGTCCTCCAGCACCAGTCCGGTCACCAGCAGCATCACCGCCAGCAGCGCCAGGCCCAGGCGCCAGCTCGACAGGTCGGCCTCGGTGAACACCAGCCGGTCCAGCACCAGCAGCACGTTGTTGGCGGTGAGGCCGGCGAAGCACAGCGCGCTCCACAACAGCAGGCGGGCGCGGCTGCGCAGCCAGGCGCGCAGCAGCATCGCCGTGCAGGCGAAAGCGGTGAGGGCGCACAAGACGAAGACGAGCTTGCCCACTCACTTGTCCTTTCTGAGGCGGAATGCATCCGAGAAGCGCTGCGCGCTGCGCTGCGTGGCGTCGTGGATCAGGGTGGTGATGCCCACCAGGTTCTCGGCGTACGCGCGGGCCAGGGCGTCCATCACGGTGGCGATGGCCGCGTCTTTTGGCGAGTATCGGTAAGCCGGCTGGGCGCCTTCGCTGCACTGCAGGATGCCGGCCGCGCACAGCGCCTTCAGCAGCTCGGCGGCGCTGCGCTCGGGCACGTACAGGCGCGCCGCCACGTCGGCCACGCCGTGGTCCTGGCCGGGCTGGCCGCGCAGCAGCAGCGCCGCCTCCAGGTGCGGCACCGAGGGGATGTTGGCCAGCACGAAGCGGCGAACGTCGTCGGGAATCGGCGGCATGCGGGCCCTCAGGCGCGCGCGTGGCGTGGCAGGTCGACGTCGAAGCGAACGCCGTCGGCCGTGTTGGCGGCGCGCACCGTGCCGCCATGCGCCAGCACGAACTGCTCGACGATGTACAGCCCCAGCCCCAGCCCTTCGCCGGTGCGCTCGGCGCCCTTGAAGGGCTTGAAGATCTGCGGCAGCAGGTCGTCGCGCAGCTGGCCGGCGTTGGTCACGGACAGGCGCAGCCGGCCCGGCGGCGTGCCGTCCAGCTGCAGGCGCACGGGGCTGCCCGGCGCGCCGTGCTGCACCGCGTTGCCCAGCAGGTTGGCGATGACCTGGCCGATGCGCTCGGGGTCGAAGCGGCCCGCCAGGTCGCCGGCGGACGCCACGTCGATCGCGGCCTCGGGCCGGGCCTGGCGCAGCTCGGCCACCACGGCGCCGGCGATGGGCGCCAGGTCCGCGTCCTTCAGGTCCAGGCGCAGGATGTCGGAGCGGATGCGCGAGAAATCGAGCAGCTGCTCGATCATGCGGGCCATGCGCTGGGCGCTGGACTTCAGGCGCGCCACGCTCTTCGCGGCGGGGCCTTCGCCGGCGTGGATGCGCACCACCTCCGCGCACATCATGATGGCCGACAGCGGCGTGCGCAGGTCGTGCGTGAGCACGGCGATCATGGTTTCGTTGAGCTTCAGCACCCGCTCCAATTCCTCGTTACGCTGGTGCAGCAGCTGGCGCTGGCGGTGCAGTTCGGCGAACACCGCCACCTTGCTCAGCAGCATGTGCGGGTCGACCGGCTTGTGCAGGAAGTCCACCGCGCCCGACTCATAGCCCTTGAAGGACCGCATCGGATCGCCCGGGGAGGCGGTGATGAAGATGATGGGGATCTGCCGCGTGCGCTCGGTGCCGCGCATCAGCTCGGCCAGCGCAAAGCCGTCCATCTCGGGCATCTGCACGTCCAGCAGCGCCAGGGCCACGTCGTGCTGCAGCAGCAGTTCCAGCGCCTCGGCGCCGGACGAGGCGCCCAGCATCTGCACCGGGCTGTTGCGCAGCAGCGCCTGCATCGCCACCAGGTTCTGCGGCACGTCGTCGACCACCAGCACGTGCACCGGTGCTTCGGGGTTCGGCAAGTCGGGATGGGCGTTCATCGGGCGGCGGCAAAACGAAGGCAGAGGTCGTGCAGGCTCAGCACGGCGTCGGCGCCGGCATGGGCCAGCGCGGCGGCGGGCAGGGTGGGCACGGCGGCGTCGGACGGGGCCTGGATCCAGCCGATGCCGCGCGCCCGGCGCACGGCGGCCATGCCGGCACTGCCGTCGTGGTTGGCACCGGTGAGCAGCACGGCCAGCAGGCGCTCGGCATAGGCCGCGGCGGCGGACTCGAACAGCACGTCGATCGACGGGCGCGAGAACAGCACCGGCTCGTCCACCGACAGCGCCACGCAATGGTCGGGCTCCACCAGCAGGTGGTAGTCGGGCGGGGCGATGAGCATGCCGGGGGCCAGCGGCATCTTGTCCTCGGCCTCCTGCACCGGCAGCGCGCAGCGTTCGGCCAGCAGGGCGGCCAGGCCGCTGGGCCGGTCGCGCGGCAGGTGCAGCACCACCAGCACCGGCGCGCTGAATTGCGCCGGCAGCGCGGCCGCCAGCGCCAGCAGCGCGTCCACGCCGCCGGCGGAGGCGCCCACCACCACGGCGTCCACGTCGGGCCAGGCGGGCTGGGCGTGGTTCGTCATGCGGCCCGCCGGAAGATCTTCTGCGCCGGCACCAGCGGTTCGAAGCGCGTGGCGTAGGCGCCGAACTGCAGCGATTCGCGGCTGCCCAGTCCCAGGAAGCCGCGGTGCACCAGCGAGTCGTGGAAAAGGCCCACGGCGCGGTCCTGCAGCGCGCGGTTGAAGTAGATCAGCACGTTGCGGCAGGACACCAGGTGCACCTCGGAGAACACGCTGTCGGTGGCCAGGCTGTGGTCCGAGAACACCATGGCCCGGCGCAGCCGGCGGTCGAACACCGCGCCGTCGTAGGCGCTGGCGAAGTAGTCGGACAGCGACTGGCGCCCGCCCGCGGCCAGGTAGTTGGCGCTGAAGGCGGCGATGCGGTCCAGCGGGTACACGCCCAGCTCGGCGGCGCGCAGCGCTTCGGGGTTGATGTCGGTGGCGTAGATCAGCGCGCGGTCGAGCAGGCCTTCCTCGTGCAGCAGGATGGCCAGCGACCACACCTCCTCGCCATGGCTGCAGCCGGCCACCCACAGCTTGATGGACGGGTAGGTGCGCAGCACCGGCAGCACCTGCTCGCGCAGCGCGGCGAAGTAGGCGGGGTCGCGGAACATCTCCGAGACCTGGATGGTGAGGAACTGCAGCGCCTGTGCGAACAGCCCGGGCTCGCGCAGCAGCCGGTGCTGCAGGTCGGCGATGCGGGTGCAGCCGAAATGCTGCAGCGCCTGCGCCATGCGCCGCCGCAGCGACGTGGTGGCGTAGTCGCGGAAGTCGTACTGGTAGCGCTGGTACAGCGCCTCCAGCAGGAGGCGGATCTCCAGGTCCAGCAGTTGCGCGTCCTTGTCCATCGGGATGCCGTCGTTCAATGGGCCGCTGTTCAATGGCCGCTCACTTCGGGCACCAGACCCGGCACAGCGACACCAGGCGGTCGATGTCGATCGGCTTGGCGATGTAGTCGTTGGCGCCGGCGTCCAGGCAGCGCTGGCGGTCGTCGGGCATGGCCTTGGCGGTCAGCGCGATGATGGGCAGGTCCTGCCATTCGGGCCGCGCGCGGATGGCCTGGATGGCGGCGATGCCGTCCATCTCCGGCATCATGATGTCCATCAGCACCAGGTCGATGTCGGCGCGTTCCAGGCGCGCTATGGCCTCGCGGCCGTTGCGGGCCACCTGCAGCTTGGCGCCCAGGGGTTCGAAGACGCTGGTCAGCGCGAAGATGTTGCGCACGTCGTCTTCGGCCAGCAGCAGGTTGCGGCCGTCCAGCACGCTGTCGCGCCGGCGCGCCTGGCGCAAGAGGCGCTGCTGGTCGGGCGGCAGCGAGGCTTCGACGCTGTGCAGGAACAGCGTCACCTCGTCCAGCAGGCGCTCGGGTGAGCGCGCACCCTTCACGATGATCGACTTGGAATAGCGGCGAAGGCGTTCCTCCTCGTCGCGGGTCAGCGCGCGGCCGGTGTAGACGATGACCGGCGGGAAGGCCAGGGTGTCGCTGGCGGCCATGCGCTCCAGCAGGTCGTAGCCGCTGCCGTCGGGCAGGGCCAGGTCGGTGACCATGCAGTCGAAGCTCGTGGCGGCCAGCTGCGCCAGCGCCTGCGCCATGGTGCCCACGTCCACGATCTCCAGCTGCTCGCTGGCCAGCAGCAGGCGCAGGCTCTGGCGCAGCTGGGCGTCGTCTTCCACGATCAGCAGGCGCCGCACCGTGTGGCGCAGCCGCTGCTCCAGCTGGCCGATGGCCTCCACCAGCGCCTCGCGCGTGGCGGGCTTCATCACGTAGCCCACGGCGCCAAGCTCGCGCGCGGTGCGCGAACGGTCGGTGGCCGAGACCATGTGGACGGGGATATGGCGCGTTAGCGGGTCGCGCTTCAGCTGCTCCAGCACGCTGAGGCCCGAGGCGTCGGGCAGGCCCACGTCCAGCAGGATGCCGGTGGGGCGCAGCTCGCGCGCCAGGCGCAGGGCTTCTTCGGCGGTGCCGGCGAGGCGGCAGTCGAAGTCCATGTCGCGCGCCAGCGCCACCAGCGCGCGGCCGAAGGCCAGGTCGTCCTCGACGGCGAGGATCAGGCGCTGGCCGGCGGACGGCGGGGTGGCCGGGGCGGCGCCGGCCGCCGTGGCCGCTGCGGGCGCCGTGCCCATGGCGGACGCCATGCCCATCACGGACGCCATGCCCATCGCGGGCGCCATGCCCATCGCGGGCGCCATGCCGATTCCGGCCGCCGTGGCCATGGCGGGCGCCGCGGTGGCCCGCGCGTCCACCGTCGCCGCCGGCGCCGGCGGGCCCTGGATGAGGGGCGCGGGCGCGCTCATCGGCGCGCCGGCCACCGCCAGCGCCGGGCCGCTGGCCACGCTGCCGCCATCCACCGGCAGCTCCAGCGTGAAGGTGCTGCCACGCCCCGGTTCGCTGGCCACGCTGATGTCGCCGCCCATGCGCCGCGCCAGTTCGCGGGCGATGGACAGGCCCAGCCCGGTGCCGCCGTAGCGGCGGCTGGTGCTGCCATCGGCCTGGCGGAAGGCCTCGAAGATGACGGCCTGCTGCTCGGGCGCGATGCCGATGCCGGTGTCGCGCACCACGAAGCGCACGCGCGCGTTGGGCGCGGCTTCCACCGTCAGCGACACCTCGCCGCGCGCGGTGAACTTCACGGCATTGGCCAGCAGGTTCTTCAGCACCTGCTGCAGGCGCTGCGAATCGGCCACCAGCTCGGCCGGCGCGCCGGGCGCGGTACCGGTGCTGAAGGCCAGCTGCTTCTGCTGCGTCAGCGGCTCGAAGGTCTCGCGCAGGCGCTTCAGCACGGTGGCCAGTTCCAGCGGCTCGGGCCGCAGGTCGGCATGGCCGGCCTCGATCTTCGAGAGGTCCAGGATCTCGTTGATCAGCGCCAGCAGGTCGTTGTTCGACGCCAGGATGGCCTGCGCGTACTTCACCTGCTCGGCGGTCAGCGTGCCTTCGGCGTTGTCGGCCAGCAGCCGGGCCAGGATCAGCGAGCTGTTCAGCGGCGTGCGCAGCTCGTGCGACATGTTGGCCAGGAACTCGCTCTTGTAGCGGTTGGCGCTTTCCAGGTCGCGCGCGTTCAGCTGCAGCTGGTCCTGCGCGCGCAGCAGCGCCTGCTTCTGCCGCTCCAGTTCCTGCGTGCGCTCTTCCAGGTGCACGTTGGTCTGCTCCAGCTCGGCCTGCTGCGTCTCCAGCGAGGCCTGCGAGCGCTGCAGCGCGCGGCTCTGTTCTTCCAGTTCCTCGTTGGCCACGCGCAGCTCTTCCTGCTGGGCCTGCAGCTCGCTGCTCTGCTGCTGGGTTTCATGCAGCAGCTGCTGCAG
>CBIHPZ010000152.1:0-7615 GCA_966211865.1 uncultured Aquabacterium sp. | reverse complement strand
CATCCAGCACGAGCTGGTCTCGTTCTTCTTGCCGTAGCGGTCCCAGTGGAACTGCGCCTTCACGCGGCCGTACTTGTCGGTGAAGATTTCCTCGCCCGCCGGCCCCGTGACCACGGCCGACTGCGGCCCCTGCACGAAGGGCTTGGGCGTGCGCCGCGGCGGGCGGTAGACCTGGCTGGACGGGATGGCGGTGAAGCGGCAGCTGTACTCGCCCACCTCGTTGCCGGCCTCCAGGCTGTTGACGGACGCGCTGATCTGCGTCTGCACGACAAAGTACTCGGCATTCTGGTCGTCGCGGGGGTGCTCCATCAGTGTGAACAGCCGGCCATTCGCCAGGCCGTAGGCGTTGGTGTGCCCGCTCAGCTGCTCGTGCCGCGACTGCGCCTCGTCCAGGCGTGCGGCGGCGATCTGCTCGCCGTCGGCCTTCTTGAAGTAGTCGCCCTGGTAGTCGTACAGCTCGTACTCGGCCTGGTCGTGCGAGCGCTTCTCGGCCTTGGTCACCTCCAGCGAGGTGGAGGGCGTCTCGAACCAGTAGCTGCGCAGCGCCACCTTGCCCGGCCGCACCTCGCGTGCGAAGTTCCACTCGGTGACGATGTCGACGTCCGGCGAGGCCTGGCTCAGGTTCGCGTAGTAGGGCAGGGCTTCCGCATGCGGTGCGGCGCTGAGGGCGCTGGTGGAATCGACCACCACCAGCTTGTGCTCGCCCGCCTCGTGCTCGAAGTACCAGTAGATGCCTTCGTCTTCCATCAGCCGGGCGACGAAGTTGAAATCGGTCTCGCGGTACTGCACGCAGTAGTCGCGCTTGCGGTAGCTGCGGCTCAGCTTGAACTCATGCACCGCCACGTCGCCATAGTCGGCGAAGACCTTCTTGATGATGTCCGGCACCGTCATCTCCTGGAAGATGCGGCAGTCGGAGGTGCGGGTCAGGAACCAGAGCCAGGGCCGCACCTCCGCCAGGTAGCCGAAGTAGCGGCCCTGGTGGCGGCCGAGGCCGAAGCGGGTGACGTAGCCGCAGATGTGGCGCTTCTCGCCATCACGCAGCGCCAGCACCACGTCCACGGCCTGGCCCAGCAGCTTCTCCGGCGCGATGTCCGACTTCTCGCTCAGCAGGAAGAGCTGCGTCTCCTCCAGCATGCTCACGCCAGCGCTGTGCTGCATCGAGTCGAAGCGCAGGTCCGCTTCGGGCAGCGGGGTGGTCAGCGAAAAGGGGGTGGGCATGACGTGGCAGAAGCCCTCGGTTCAGCGGGGTGAGGGCATGGTCCGGCAGCAGGGCGGGCGCTGACCAGCGCCGAAAGTCATGCGGGGTGGGCAGAAGGTTCGTCAGGGGCGCTGCCCGGCGTCGAACACGGCACCAGCGGGTGCCCCGTGTCAGCCAGGCCAGCGCTGGAACGCGTCGATGAGGCGGCGCGTCAGCGCGTCATCGGCCGTGCCGCTGGGCAGGTACAGCAGCACTGCGCCGCGCGTCTGCGGGTGGCTGGGGGACGTGGCGGCCAGCAGGGCGGCGCGCTGGCGCTCGGCTTGCTGGGGGGTCGCGAAGAGCGCGACGTAGAAGTGCCGGCCTTCGCCGCGCAGGTCGAAGCGCGCATGCTCGCGCGTGCCTTCCCAGGTGCCGCGGCGCACCAGTGAGGCGTCGGTCGGCAGGCCTTCGCGCGCCAGGTGTTGCTGCAGCTGGCCCAGCGGGCCGTCCAGCATCGGCGGGCGGACGAATCCCCGGTTCCAGGCGAACCAGAGGCCCGCCGCCAGGCCGGCGATCAGCGCCAGCGCGATCCAGAACATGCGGGTCATCGGCGGTGTGTCGCTCCCGAACTTCAGGGCGCCAGCATCAGCACGTTCGCCTGGCTGGGCACGATGCGCGCGCCCGGGGCGTTGGTGCTGTTGCCGATGGAGACACTCGTCAGCCGCGTCGCCGGCATGCCCAGCAGCAGCACGGTGAAGGCGCCCGTCACGTGCCGCTGCGGCCCCATCACCGTCCCCGAGGCCACGCCCATCGACACACCGGCGTTGTCGCCGTTGGTCATCGGGATGGTGGTGCCCATGTTGTGGTTGGGCATGCACATCGTGAGGATGGTGGGCGTGAAGGCCACCGCCATCGGCCCCATCGCGATGTTGGGGTAGGGGATGGGCACCGGCGCCGGCGTCGGGGTCAGGCAGACGTCGGGGAAGCCGAGGTCCATGCCCATCATCTGCGTGTTGGCGAACATGCTGTTGTGCTCCGAGGCTTCAGCCGAAATGGATCTGTCCGCCCTTGACCTTGACCAGGCGGTCGCCGTTGGCCAGCACGTTCTCGGCCTGCAGGTGCATCAGGTCGCTGGCGCGGTGGTCGACCACTTTGGCGTCCAGCAGGTCCAGGCCGTCCACCGTGCGCTGGTGCTGGCGGGCGTGGTGCGATTCGGTGTCGAACACGGTGGCGAGCGAGGCGCCCGCCAGGCGCAGTTGACCGATGGTGGCCTGGCACCACTCGCCGATGCTCTGCAGCGAGCGGTAGACCAGCGATGCGGCGCCCGTGCGCACCGCCAGCTCGTCGGTGGTGACCGCGAGCTTGCCGGCGGCGAGTTCGGTGTCCGCGGCCAGCGCCACGCGCATCGGCGCCGTGGCGTCGGCACGCTCCAGCACGGCCAGCACGTGCACCGCGTCGCCGCCCACCTCCGACACCGCGCGCCAGCAGGCCACGCGGTCGCCGGCCACCGGCTCCACCAGGCAGCTGTAGGCGCGGCGCGCGCGCCAGGCCTGGCGGCCGCAGCGCAGGGTCAGCGTGCCGTCGGCCTCGGCCGCCTCGACGGTGGCGACGAAGTTCACCGCCAGCGCGTGCGCGCCGACGGCGTCGGTCAGTTCAGGGTCCTGCAGGTGGAGGTCGGGGGCGCCCATGTGGTGTGCTCGTGTGGATCTGGTTCGTGGAATGTGTTCAGGCCGGCGGGTTCGGCCAGGCTTCGGCCTTGGCCTGCACCGGGTCGGTCTCCAGCGCGCGGGCACGGTCGCTGAAGCGGGCGCCGGTGTCGGTCGCCTGGTGCAGCTTGGTGCGGAACATCGTCGCGCCCTGGAAGTCGCAGCCGCTCAGGTCGGCGCGGGAGAAGTCGGCGTAGGTGAGTTCGGCGTCGCGCAGCTGGCTGTGCGGCAGCGCGGCGTCCATCCAGTTCGTCTGATAGAGGTTGGCCCGTTCGAAGCGGCAGCGGGTGAAGCGGGCCTTGTGGAACACCGCCTGCCGCAGGTCGGCGTCGTTGAAGTTGGCGTCTTCCGCCTGCGCTTCAGGAAACAGCGCGTTGGGCGCCTGCACCTTGTAGAAGTTGGCGCCCTTGAGGCTCGCGCCCTTGAAGTTGCACTGCTGCAGCCGGGCCTGCGAGAAGTCAGCGCCGTCGAGCAGGCAGTCCATGAACTGCACGCCCATCAGGTCCATGCCGGCGAAGCTGCGGCCGGGCATCGGCGTTTCATGGAACACGGCCAGGCGGAAGGTGGACTCGGCGAAGCTCGCCTCGTCCAGCGCGCACTTGTGCAGCGTGACCTGGTGGAGGGCGATGCGCTCCAGCCGGGCCTTCTTCAGCGACACCTCGGTGAAGGTGCTGCGGTCGAGGTGGGCGGTGCTGAAGTCGGCCTCGTCCAATGCGCACTTCACCAGCACGGCCAGGTTGAAGTCGGCGCCCGCGAAGTCGGCGCCGGCGAACTGGCATTCGACGATCTTGGTGTTCCGCAGCAGGGCCACGCGCCAGCGCGTGCCGCTGCCGCTGCAGCGGTGGAAGGTGGCGCCGCGGGCCTGGGCGCCGTCGAACACCGCGCCGTCGAAGCGGCAGTTGTCGAAGGTGGCCTCGCGCAGGTCGGCCCGGGTGAAGTTGCAGCCGCTGAAGTCCACCTGCGTGAAGATGCCGCCGGCGAGGAAGGTCTCGGTGAAGTCGATGCCGGCCAGGCGGCACTCGGCCACCGGCTCGCCCATCACGGCGCGCATCGAGACGTGCTGGGCTTCGGTCAGCGGCGGGTCGCCGGGCACCACGGGGTTGCGGGTCTCGGCCATCACGCGGGGCGCGGCTCGCGCCGCGGGTAGGTCTTGGCGCGGTCGAAGTTGGCGCCATGCAGTTGGGTGGTGGTGTCGGCATGGATGCGCGACACATCGCTGCCATAGAGGTTGGCGTTGCTCAGGTCGGCACCGCGCAGGTCGGCGCGCGGCAGCAGCGCGTTCATCAGGTTGGCATCGACCAGCCGGGCCTGGCCCAGCCGGGTCTTGATCAGCAGCGCGCTGCGCAGCGCGGCGCCCGTCAGGTCGGCGCCGGTGGCGTTGGCGTCCGAGAGGTCGGCGCCGTCCAGCCGGGTCTGGCGGAACAGCGCGCCCGCGAAGGTCTGGCCGCGCAGGTTGCTGCCGTCGAGCAGGGCCTCGCTGAAATCGGCCTGCGAGAAATCGCAGCCATCGACGAACACCGCGCCGGCCATCTGCGCCTTGGCGAAGCGGCTGCCGGTGGCGGTGCATTTGATGAAGGTGGGACGCTCCATTTGCGCGGCAGCAAAGTCGACGCCGCTCAGGTCGCATTCGATGAACACCGGCTGCGACAGCGCACAGCGGTTGAACACCATGTCCTTCAGCACCTGCTTGTGGAAGACCAGGCCGCCGCCCTGCACGGAGCGCCAGTCGGCCAGGCCGAAAGTGGCGCCCTGCAGCTGCAGCTTGTCGATGCGCGCGCCGCGCAGGTCGGTCCGGGCCAGCGCCGTGTCGTTGAAGACGGCGCCGCTCAGGTCGGCCTTGACGAAGCGGGTGGTCGCGAGCTTGGCGCGGCCCAGGTTGGCGCCGGTGAGATCGGCCTCGCTGAGGTCGGCGCCGGTGAGGTCGGCATGGGCCAGCACGGCGTAGGCAAAGCTGCAGCGCTGCAGCTTGGCACCGGCGAAGTTCACGCCCTCCAGCCAGGCCTGCGTGAAGTCGGCCCCCGACAGGTCCAGGCCCGACAGGTCGGCGCCGGTCAGGTCGTTGCCGAAGAAGCTCTTGCCCTCGGCATGCGCCTTCATGATGGCCGTGCGCACGGCCTGGGCGCGCTCCGGCGGCATGGCCGGCGCGGGCGCCTGGGCGTGCGCGGTGGCCAGGTAGCTCTTTCGCGCCATGGCCTCCATCTGCAGCAGCTTGGGCGCCAGCTTTTCGACGTCCATGCCGCCGGCGGGCACCACCGACTGCAGCTGCTTCAGGTGCTCGGCCGCGCGGTAGGCGGGCGGCCCACGGTGCGCCAGCGCGGCGGGGTCGATGCCTGCGGCCTTCGCCTTGGCGGTGGCCGCATTCATCTGCTCCACCATGTCGAGCGCGGCGGTCACCTGCACGTTCAGCGCCTCGGCGCGCTTCTTGATCAGGTACTCGGGCAGTTCTTCCAGCGAGGGCACGGGCTCCGGCTGCGGCAGCTTCAGGCCCAGCTTCGCGGGGTCCACCCCCTTGGCCTTCACCTCATCGATCGCCAGGTGCATCTTCAGCATCGCGCCGCGGCGCTGCGCCTGACCAGCCAGGCCCTCGGGCTTGTAGTCGTCCATCACCGCGTCGAAGGCGGCGTCGCCGCCCTTCAGGCCGGCGGGCATCAGGTCGCTTTCGCGCAGCCCGTAGAGCGGGCCGTCGGTGGGATGGCGGCGGCGCTTGAGCGCGTCGAGGTAGTGTTGCGCGGGCTTGGTCTCGGACAGGTACTCGACCGCGCCCATGAGGGTGTGCACGTCGCTCGCGTCGTCCTCCTGGCACTGGGCCAGGCCCTGGAACAGCACGATGCCGCATTCCGCATGCGGGAAGAACCACAGCGTGGCGACCTTCATCGAGACCTCGCGCAGCTTGGGCTCGGTCCCGTCGCCGTAGTCGACGAAGCAGCGCACCCGCAGCGCCGGCAACACGCCGCCGACCACCGGCTTGGTGGGGTGCATGTGCTGGAACTCGAAAGCCTCGTCCCCGCGTGGCGGGGTCTCGAACCACTGGTCTTCCTGCGCCAGGTTGAAGTAGTGCCAGTCCATGTCGCTGGCGAAGCCGGGCGACTGCTCCTTCAGCCAGCCGTCGTCGTAGGTGCCGGCATGGCGGGCGCGCTGCGGCCAGGTGCAGTCGATGGTTCCGAAGGCGACCGACGGCACCGCGTCGTCCGGCGTGCCGGGGTTCATGCCCGGCAGCACCACCTGCGGCAGCGGTCGCAGCGGCTGCCCGTCCGGGCCGGCGATGGGCACGCGGCCCATGCCCAGCGGGTTGGTGGGGTGGTCGGGGCCGCCGTAGGTGTGGCGCCAGTCGAGCGGCAGTGCCTCGAAGAAGTCCGGCGCGCTGGCCTCGCGGCCTTTCCAGAAGCGGGGGCCCACGGCGTGCACGCGCTTCTCGAGGCCGGCCACGCGGGCCACGGCCTCGCAGGCCTGGGCGCGGCCGCCGGGCGGGTGGGCGATGGCACGCACCAGGTACTCGCTGTGGCCCTTGATGCAGCACTCGTCGATGAAAGGCCCCTCGGGCATCTGCTCGCCGAGGAATTTCCACATCGACGTGTCGGTCCACACCGCCTGCTCGCCGACCGGGCGGAACGGGAAGAACAGGCTGCCGGTGACGACCAGGCCGAGGCGGCGCCGGAACTCGATGGGCCGGGTCGTGAGCCCCAGGGCCATGGGTTTGATGACCTGCATCGGCGCGTCAGCGTCCCTGGGGCGCGGCCGGCGCGGGTGCGGTGGGGTCGCCCGGGGTGGGCGGCGCCGGGGGCATGGCCGGCGGGGCGGCGGGCGGCACCTTGCCGTCCTTGGCGTCGGCCGCGGCCTGCTGCGCTTCCAGCTGGTTGATCTGGTCGGCGATCTGCTGGTCGGAGATGGTCTTGCCGTAGGCCTCTGCCGTCATCATCGTGTTGCGGTTGTCGCGCACGGCCTTCAGGCGGGCCTTCACCGCGTCGGTCAGCTCGCTGCTCTCGAGCAGCTTGTCGATGTCCTTCAGCGCCTGCGAACGCGCGTCCATGTTGGCGGTGGCCAGCGTGCCCAGGCCGAAGCCGGCCCCGAAGGCCGCGGCCATCACCGCGGTGATGCCGGCGCCGGTGCCCGCGAAGGCCGCCGGGCCGGGCGATGCGGCGCCGCCGGCATTGAACAGCTTGATCGCGTTCTGGTCCAGGCCGATGCCGCACATCGTGATGTCGGCGCCGGTGAAGCCCAGGTTGATCGCCGCGTTCTCGATCGACACCGCCAGCGCGTTCGAGATGGCCGCGCCCGCGAAGTTGGAGACCTGCAGGCCCAGGTAGCCCTCGATGGCGATGCCCGAGGCGGCCGAGTTCTTCATGCCCGCATAGAACTCGGTGGCCGGGCCCATCGTGGTGTCGCGCGAGACGCCAACGTAGGTGTTGGTGTTGGGCCCCAGCACCGTGTCGTTGCCTTCGAAGATCGTGCGGTTGAACTGGTTGCCGGTGAAGTTGAAGTTGCCGCCGGTGGTGTACTTGAAGTTGGCGGCCTTGCCGTTGTAGTCGCCGCCGGCTTCAACGTACATCGCGCCGCTGGACTTCAGCTGGAAGGTGGTGCCCTTGACGAACCACAGCGGACCGACGTCGAAGTAGGCCTCCGTGGACTTGAACTGGTAGAAGCCGGTGGTGAAGCTCTTGCGGTCGCCGGTGGTGTATTCGCCGCGCGTGTTGGTCACGAAGGTGTCGTAGCCGTCGGTGACCACCTGGTCCTC
>CBIHPZ010000151.1:0-7649 GCA_966211865.1 uncultured Aquabacterium sp. | reverse complement strand
TCCTGCAGCGCCGCCGCGGACGCCGCGCTGGCCTGCACCACGCCCAGCCAGCCGTTGCGGCCGCCGCGCTTGACGGCGTAGAGCGCGGCATCGGCCAGGTCCACCGCCGCCTGCCAGGTCATGGCAGCCGGCCAGTCGGGTGCCGGGGGGAAGGCGGCGAAGCCCACGGAGCAGGTCTTGTGCAGCAAGGTGCCGTCGTCCAGCACGAACGGCGTGTCGGCCACCGCGGCGCGGGCGCGTTCGGCCAGCTCGGGCGCCTGGGTGCGCGAGGTGGCGCGCGCGGCGATCAGGAATTCCTCGCCGCCCCAGCGCACCAGGTAGTCGGCCTGGCGGAAGGCCAGCTGCAGGCGCTGGCGCATCTGCACCAGCACCGCGTCGCCGGCAGCGTGGCCGTGCTGGTCGTTGACCTGCTTGAAGTGGTCGATGTCGATCAGGAAGAACACGATGTCCGGGTTGTCGGGCAGCGGCACGGCGCGGCGGGCATGGTCTTCGTGCTGCCGCACCGCCTGCACCACGTCGGTCTCCAGGTGCTGCTCGACGAAGCGCCGGTTGTGCAGGCCCGTGAGCGGGTCGGTGAGGCTGCTGGCCTCCAGCGCGGCCGACTTCAGCTGCAGCTCGTGCGACAGCGCTTCCAGCGCCGCGGTGCGCTCGCGCACCTTGTCTTCCAGCGCCAGCTGGCGCCGCCGCAGCAGCGCCGTGCGCCACTGCACCAGGGCCGCCACCGCCAGCGCGCCGGCCAGCACGGCCAGCGCCCGGGCCCACCAGGTCTGCCACCACGCCGGCAGCACGCTAACTGGCAAAGACAGCGTGTGCGGGCTCCAGGCGGCGGTGCGGTTGCTGCCTTGCACTTCCAGCAGGTAGTCGCCCGGGGGCAGGTTGCCGTAGGTGGCCACGCGGAAGTCGGCGCTGGTCTCGGTCCAGCCGGCGTCCAGGCCTTTCAGGCGATAGCGGTAGCGCAGCCGCTCCGGGCTGCTGAAGTCCAGCGACGCGAATTCGACGCTGAAGCTGCGCTGCTCCGGCGTCAGCTTCAGCGGCGTGCCGTGCGGCACGCGCTCGCCGGCCACGATCAGCTCCGACACCACCAGCGGCGGCGCGTAGTCCCAACGCCTGAAGCGATCGGCCTGCACCACCAGGATGCCGGCGCTGCCGCCGATCAGCATGCGTCCGTCGGCCAGGCGCGCATGGCTGCGGAACCAGCCGGTGCCGATGTCCGCGCCGTCGGCCGGGCTCAGCTCGTAGCGGCTGCCGTCGCGCGGGTCGAACACGTTCTGGTGCGTCCAGATGCGGCCCTCGGCATCGTCCAGCAGGTTGGCGCCCACGCTGCCGCCGCCGGGGCTGTCCGACTCGGCCACCTGCTGGAAGCGCGCCCGCGCGCCGTCGTGGTCCAGCAGGCGGTGCAGGCCGGCGTTGGTGTCGACCCACAGCACCTGCCGGCGGTCGACCAGCAGGCCGAGCACCACGTTCTTCTGCAGGCCCTGGCCCGGCGGCGAGCTCACCGGCTCCAGCGCCGCACCGTGGGCCGGCACCCGGTACAGGCCGTTGTTGCCGCCCACCCACACGCTGCCGTCGCCGCCTTCGGCCAGGGCATTGATGTTGCTGTTCACCGCGCCGCCTTCGCGCAGGCCGAGGCGCACGAACTGCTCGCCGCCGGGCTGGCGCCGGTACACGCCGTCCTGCGTGCCCACCCACACGCTGCCGTCGCGCGTGGCCAGCATGCGCCGCGCGCGGCCCTGGCCGGCCTCGAAGCGGCGCAGCAGCTGGCGCTGCGGGGTGAACTGGTAGATGCCGCTGTCGGAGCCGACCCACACCGAGCCATCGGTGGACTGCGTGATGGCGCCCACCACGCCGTTCCTGAACGACGGCTTGCCACCGGCCCCGCTGCCGCCGCCACGGCCCGCCGGGCTCGGCAGGATCTGGCCGATGCGGTGCAGCCCCAGGTCCAGCACCGCCACGCCGCCTTCATGCAGGCCGGCCCAGATCTCGCCGTTGTTCAGCTGGTGCAGGCTGCGCACGTCGGCCTCGGGCAGGCCGCTGTCGCCTTCGCCATCGAAGGCGCGTATCCACAGGCCGTTGCTGGGGCTGTAGCGCTGCAGGCCGCCGCCGTAGCTGCCCACCCACACGCCGCCTGAACGCTCGCGCAGCAGGGCCACCACGTTGTTGGCGGCCAGGCCCTTGGGCTTGCGCCGGTCGCGCAGCAACCGCATGCGGATGCGGCCGTCGGTGCTGTCGCGCAGCTCGATGCCGTTGGCGCTGCTGACCCACACCTCGTCCGGCGCGGCCACCGCCATCGCATTGACCGACAGCGTGGTGGCGGAATGGCCGTCACCCAGGCTCGCGGCCCGCTCGGCGCTGACGCCGCGGCCGCTGGCGGGATCGATCAGCACCAGCTCGCCTTGCCGGGTGCCGGCCCAGATGCGTCCGTCGGGCGCCTCGCCCAGCATGGAGACGATGCGGCCGGCCAGGCTGCCCGGCTGCGCGGGGTCCGACCACACCGGCTCGAAACGCTGCGCGCCGCGGCGCAGCCGCAGCAGACCGTTCCAGGTGCCGACCCACAGGCTGCCGTGGCGGTCCACGCACAGCGACTGCACGCGGTCATCCGGCAGGGCGCCGCTGGCGCGGGTGTGGCGCTGGAAGCTGCCGGCCCCGGGTGCCAGGCGGTGCAGGCCGCCGCCGGTGGTGCCCACCCACAGCGCGCCGTCCAGGTCCAGCGCCAGCGCCCGCACGGTGCCGTTGCCCAGCGCGTCCGCCCGGCCGGGGTCGGGGGCGTAGCGGGTCCAGGCCTGGCTGCGGGTGTCCAGCCGCGCCAGGCCTTCGCCGTCCAGGCCCACCCACAGGATGCCGCCGGGCGCGGCCAGCAGCGCGCGCACGAAGCTGGAGCCGGCTGACGCGTCCGGCGAGGTGCCTGGATTCGGCCGGGCTTCGACGGGCACGCTGCGCAGCTGGTAGCCGTCGTGGCGCACCAGGCCCACCGGCGTGCCGATCCAGATCAGCCCGCGCTCGTCCTGCGCCAGCGCGGTGACCACGCCGTCGTTGATCGAGCGTGCATCGCCCACCGCCGTGAAGCGGGGCTCGTCCAGCGGGTCGCGCGCCAGGGCGGCGCAGGCGACGCACGCCAGCCAGCACAGGCCCAGGATCCGCAGCCACCGGGCCATCGAATGCCGCCTGAAGGCCGGGCCGCCGCGCAGGGCCGTGGGTCTCAGCCCAGGAAGCCGTCGAAGTGGATGGCGGCCAGCACGCCGGCGGCCAGGGTCATCAGCCAGGCCTGTGTCGGCGCCGGCGCGTCCGGCCCGCGGCGCTGCTGGTGGAAGTGGTGCAGGAACAGCGTGACCGACGCGGTGCCGGCCACCAGGAACACCAGCGCGACCAGCAGGCCGCCGGCCGATCCTTCGTGCCGCACCGACAGGCCCATCACGATGCGCCCCAGCAGCAGCCCGGCAAGGCCGGCGGCCAGCATGGCGCGCGTCGAGGGTTGGGGCAGGGTGGGGGCGGGCGGCTTGTTCATCGACGGGGCTCGGGGCAACTCAGGGGCAATGCGGGGGAACCGGGACCGCGGCCGAAAGGGGGTCGCGGCGGCGGGCTGGGTGCGATTGTCCCGTCCGCCGGCCCGGCACCAAGCGGCGAATACCGGGCTTGGCTGCGGCTAACTCACGCTTTCGGGCGAATCGGGGCCTACGTCCGGTAGCGGTTGACGTACGCCAGCGGCGTCAGGCCGGTCACCGCCTTGAAGCTGCGCCGGAAGCCCGACTCGTCGGCAAAGCCCAGCGCTGCGCTGACCTGCGCCGCGCTGCGGCCGCCGTGCAGCAGGTGTTCGCCGGCCTGGTGCAGCTTCACCA
Source organism: uncultured Aquabacterium sp. (assembly GCA_966211865.1). Classification (GTDB taxonomy): domain Bacteria; phylum Pseudomonadota; class Gammaproteobacteria; order Burkholderiales; family Burkholderiaceae_C; genus Pseudaquabacterium. The sequence goes on along the minus strand of CBIHPZ010000151.1, from coordinate 3,816 downwards.
GGCGCACGTAGCGGCCCACCGGCATGCCGGCGATGTCGCTCACTTTGCGTGACAGCGTGCGCGGCGAACAGGCCAGTGCTTCGGCCAGCACCTCCAGCGTCGTCTCCGTGGCCGGCAGGCGCTCCACCAGCCGGCGCAGCCGCGCCAGCAGCGGGTCGGCGCCGTGCAGGGTCTGCAGTGCGTCGAAGACGCTGGCGGCCGGCTGCGGGCGCGGCAGCACCATCAGGCGCTGCACGTCGCGCCAGGCCTCGGGGCTGATGCGCCGTTCCAGCTGCTGCGCCAGGATCGGCAAATGGCCGTGCACGCCGGAAGCGGTGGCCAGCCGCGGGCCGCTGACCACCGGCTGCTGCCACTGCCAGTCCACCTTCGGATGCGCGCGCGACAGCGCCGGCGCCATCCACCAGGTGCCGGTGGCGGCCTGCCCGTCCAGCCGCCCGGCCGCCGCGGCAATGGCCACGCCGGTGCACCAGGTCCACAGCGGCGTGCCGCGCCCCTGGGCCCGCAGTGCCTGCTGCAGCGGCTGCTGTTCGTCCAGGCCCTGGGCCAGTTGCGACGGCGTGCCGGCCCAGAAGCCGGGCAGCAGCAGGGCGTGCCAGCGCTGCGCGTCCAGCGCCACGTCGGCGCGCAGCGCCATGCCGTGCGCGCACGCCACCGGCCCGCGCTTCAGGCCCACCCAGTGCACGCGCCAGTCCCGCGCGCCGGCGCGCAGCGCGGCGGCGGAAAGCAGGTCGGCCGCGGCGAACAGGCCGGCCGGCATGCAGCCGGGGTACAGCAGCAGCGCGATGTCGAGCGGGGAAGGGCTTGGCAAGAATTGACTCCAGCTTGTCGTTTCAGGCCATGGTACGCGGCCGCGGCGCTTCGCAGAATGCCGGCCATCGACACGACAGGAACGCCCGATGAAGATCACGCAGATCCGCAACGCCACCGTGCTGATCGAGGCCGCCGGCCACCGCGTGCTGGTCGACCCGATGCTGGCGCCGCAGGGCGCGCTGCCTTCGCTGAAGTACCTGGGCGGCCAGCGCCGGCGCAATCCCCTCGTTCAGCTGCCGGAGGGCGCCGACGCGCTGCTGGCCAGCGCCACGCATGCGCTGGTCACGCATTGCCAGAAAGGCCACTTCGACCACCTGGACCGTGCCGGCAAGCGCTGGCTGCGCGAGCGCCAGCTGCCGGTGCTGTGCATGCCGGACGATGCCGCCTACCTGCGCCAGCGCGGCCTGAACGTGCAGGTGCTGAACGGGGAGGGCGCCAGCGCGGTGCTGGGCGGGCAGGTCACGCCCGTGCCCTGCCTGCACGGCCGCGGCTGGATCGGCCGGCTGATGGCGCACGGCCATGGCTACGTCATCGAATGGCCGGGCGAGCCGGCGCTTTACGTGGCCGGCGACACGGTGCTGACGGACGAAGTGCTCGGCACCGTGCAGCGCCTGGGGCCTGAATCGGTCAGCGTGCTGCCCGCCGGCGGCGCGGCCATGGATCTGGGCAGCGAACTGATCATGGACGCCGACCAGGCGCTGCGCGCGGTGGCCGCCGGCCGCGGCCGCTTCCTGCTGAACCACCTGGAAGCGCTCGACCACTGCCCGACGCGCCGCGACGAACTGCGTGCGGAGGCCTGCCGGCGTGGCCTGGCAGGGCGCGTGCGGGTGCCGGCTGATGGCGAATCGATAACGTTTGATGTGGGTGGCCAGCTGGCGGCGGCCTGACAGGCCCTGGCGCCGGGCACACGGCCCGGTCACGCCAGGCGCGGTCCGCCACGCAAGGCCAGCAGCGCCGCGCCCAGGGCCGCAAAGCCCACCACCGTGCGGAAGCCATGCCAGGCCGCCCAGCGCGCCAGTTCCCCCGGCAGCGCTTCGGGCGTGATGCTGGCCGCGGCAAAGCGGGCGTTGGCGCGCTGGAAGTACAGGAAGTACGTGGAAAGCACCACCAGCGACAAGGCGGCGCTGAGCACCGCGGCCGTGCTGTGTGGCCCGTCCGTCATCAGCGCGGCGGCAGCCGCGCCCACCGCCAGCAGCGTGGCGCTGATGGTCAGCGGCGCGAAGAAGCGGTACAGCCGGTGCGCGTGCGCGGCGTGCAGCGAGAAGAAGGCCGGCGCCGGCAAGGACCGCCACATCGGCACCAGCACCACCGCCTCGGTGAACAGCGCGCCGACGAACAGCCCCAGGCTGGCCGCGGCCAGAAAAGGCATGGCTTGCAGCAGCAGGTTCATTGCGTGGCCGCCGTTCGTCCTAACGGTAGATCGGCGCGTGCGCCGGGTAGTCCACCCGCGCGTCCAGCGGCTTCAGGCGCCCGTCCACCAGCTGCATCGGCGGCACCCGGCCTTCGTAGCGGCGCACCTGGCGCGTGGCCTCGTCGAACTCCACCCGCAGCGGCCGGATGGCCAGCCGCAGGTGCCAGCGCGCGGGCGTGACGGTGAAGGCGCGGCGGCCGGGGTCCGCGGCCTCGGCGCGGCGGATGTCGAAGGGAATGCTTTCGAGCCGGGACAGCACGACGAAGCGCACCGTCTCCACGCCGCCCGCGCAGAGCGCATCCCAGTGGCGCAGGATGTGCCCGTGCAAGGAAGGCCCGGTGACGGCCGGTGCATCGAGGGTTTCCGTGTGCGTGCGCACGCGCCCGCCCTCGACCAGCCGGTAGTGCAGCGCGCGGCCGTCGGCGCTGGCGTCGACGCTGCCGCTGCTGCCCAGCTGGCGGTTCACCGCCTCGAAGCGGCGCAGGCGATGGTCCGCGGCCAGCGCGGCCGATTCCACGATCAGCACGCGCCCTTGAGGGTCACGCGTGACGTGGCTGGCCATCAGCCCATCGGCCGCCACCTGCACGCGGCGCTGGTAGCTGAACAGCGCGGCTGCACCGGGCGTGGCCAGCGGGCGCACCACGCCGTCGTAGACCCAGGCCCCTGCCGTCTCGGGCGCTTGCTGCAGCGCCAGCAGGCGCGCCTCGGCGGCGGGTTCCAGCGTGGCGTGGGCCGCGGGGGCCAGCAGCGCGGCCAGGCCGGCCAGCCACGCGGCGGCGCGGGTGGGCGGGGCGGCAGGGGAGGAAGGGGCGGCAGGGGTGAACGTGGCCATCGGTGTCTCCGGCGGGTGGCGTCGATGGCGGCACTGTAGGAACCGGGTCCGCCCTTGCCCAGGCGCAGCGGCTGAAGGCAGCCTTGTGCCAGGCGCAACAATCCCGGGATGCTTCACCTCCGGCTGGCTTCACCCGCGCGCCCCGAACGGGGCGGCGTCCCCAACACCCGGCCGGGGGGCGGCTGATGGATCAACTGCGAGCCATGCGCGTCTTCGTGCGCGCGGTGGACGAAGGCAGCCTGGCCGGCGCGGCCCGCGCGCTGGACCTGGCGCCCGCGGGCGTCACCCGCATCCTGGCCGAGCTGGAAGCTCACCTGGGCGCGCGCCTGCTGCACCGCACCACCCGCCGCCTGGCGCTGACGGAGGCCGGCGAACGCTACCTGCACAGCGCCCGCCGCCTGCTGGCCGAGCTGGACGAGGCCGACGCCGAGGCCGGCGCCGCCAGCACCGAGCCCCGCGGCACCCTGCGGGTGATGGCGCCGCCCGCCTTCGCGGTGCACCAGCTGGCGCCGCTGCTGCCGCTGCTGCATGAACGCCACCCGCAGCTGCGGCTGGAGGTCTCGGCCGCCGGTGCGGTGGAAGCGGTGGACGCGCACCACGACGTGTCCATCGTCTCCCTGGGCCTGCAGCCGCTGCAGGGCGACTTCATCGTGCGGCCGCTGGCATCGTCCACCTTCGTGCTGTGCGCTTCGCCCGCCTACCTGGCGCGGCACGGTTGCCCGGCGCAGCCGGAGGACCTGCGCGGCCACGCCGGCCTGATGCC